>JADFQF010000176.1 GCA_022561955.1 Chloroflexota bacterium
CGAGGCGGCGGCGGACGAGCCCGAAACAAAGGTAGATGAGGAAACGGCCACAGAAGAAGACGCCGACTCTGAGGAGACGAAGAAGCCATGATACAGCTACAGACTAGACTGAAAGTGGCCGACAACTCCGGAGCGAAGATCATTAGCTGCATCGGCATACCGGGCGGCAGCGGTAAGCGTTACGCTTGGCTGGGAGATGTGATCGTCGCTTCCGTCAAGGAGGCCGCTCCCGCGGCGGGAGTGAAAAAAGGCGAAATCGTCAAGGCCGTGGTGGTGCGCACAACCAAGTCGCACCGCAGGCCCGACGGCTCTCACATAAGGTTCGACGACAATGCCGCGGTCCTTATCAACGATGACCAGATGCCCAGGGGAACGAGAATCTTCGGCCCCGTGGCCCGCGAGCTTCGAGACAAGAACTTCATGAGAATCGTATCTCTGGCGCCGGAGGTGCTGTAGATGCGGTTCCGTTCAGACGACAACGTGCTCATTATCAAGGGAAGAGACCGGGGAAAGCAGGGGCGAATTCAGAAGATACACCCGTCTAGCAACAAGGTGTTGGTAGACGGCATAAACATCGTCAAGAAACACCAGAAGCCTGCGCAGGGAGTGCGCCAGGGAGGCATCATACAGAAGGAGCTTCCCATACCCGTGGCGAACGTAATGTTAGTCTGCACCCAGTGCAACAAGCCGACACGAATCGGATACCAGTTCTTGGCCGATGGCTCGAAGGCAAGGGTATGCCGACTGTGTGAGGAAGTCATAGAGTGACCACAGAAGACCAGAACCAAGAGCAGGACTCCCCTCAGGGGGAAGCGGCTTCGGAAGGCACGCAAGCCGCACCCAGGGCCAGGCGAGGAAGAGCCGTCGCATCGTCCGATGCGGGTGCAGGCGACGCTGTCGCGGCCGAGGAGGCACCCGTCGCTGAAGGCGAGTCCGCCGAGGCAACGGCCGAAGCCGATTCCGGTGATGCCGTCGCCGCCGAAAAGCCTGCCGCCAAGAGCCGCCCGCGAAGAACACCGCGTAGCCGCAGCGAACCCGCCACAGCGGAGGCCTCCACAGAGGCCGCTTCGACCGATGCCGACGGCGATGCGCCACCGAAGGAGGCTGCACCGCGCAGAAGACGTCGTAGCGCAAGCGCGACGGCCGAAGACAAGGCCGAGGCTGAGCCGAAACAGGATAAAACGCCCATCGTACAGCGGCCGATGCCCCGAATGCTGGAGAAGCTCCGCAACGAGGTCGGGCCTCAGCTAATGCAGGAGTTCGGCTACACCAGCCCGATGCAGATACCGCATCTTCAGAAGATCGTGCTGAATATCGGACTCGGCGAGGCGCTTCTCAACCCCAGGGCGATGGAAGCCGCCCTGCGGGACATAACGGCGATAACGGGCCAAAAGCCCTTGACCACGCGGGCCAAGAAGTCCATCGCCGGTTTCAAGATCAGGGACGGCATGGCCATCGGCGTCAGCGTTACACTTCGGGGAAGGCGCATGTACGAGTTCTACGATAGGCTCGTGAGCTCTACCCTGCCAAGAATCCGCGACTTCCAGGGCACGTCGCGGGAGGCCTTCGATGGCCGAGGCAACTACTCTTTGGGCATACGAGAGCAGGTCATATTCCCGGAGATCGACTACAATTCAATAGACAGAATTCGTGGACTGCAGGTGGTCATAGCCACCAGCGCACGCTCCGACATCGAAGGGCTCAGACTGTTGGAGATGATGGGCATGCCCTTCGCCAGGGTCAGGGATAGGGAGATGGTCACATAGTCCGGTCGGAGCCGACGACGAAGATCGAATCGATATCTTGGTAGGGTGAAATCCATTGGCCAAAGCAGGAAAAATATCACGGTGGAAGAAGCCACAGCGCTTTCCCGTACGAAATTACAACCGGTGCAATCGCTGTGGGAGGCCAAGGGCCTATATCAGGCACTTTGGGCTCTGTCGAATATGTTTCCGGGAGATGGCCCTTGTCGGGCTCCTGCCGGGAGTTCGCAAGGCCAGTCTGTAGCCTTGAATCGTTTGTGAAAAATTAAGTAGCTTTTATCTGACTAAGGAAGCCGCATGCCAGTAACAGACCCGATAGCGGACATGCTCACGAGAATACGAAACGCCATCATGGTACGGCACGAGAACGTGTCCATACCGATGTCCAACATGAAGGAGTCCCTGGCCCAGATCCTCAAAGACGAGGGCTACATAGAGGGATACGATGTGTTCAGGAAAGGCACGCCCGAAGGTACAATCAGGATATACCTCCACTACAGGAGCAGGGACGAGCCGGCGATCTCAGGCCTGAAGCGAGTCAGCAAGCCTGGGTTGAGGATCTACGTTCAGAAGGGGCAGATCCCGAGGCCTTTCGGTGGACTGGGCGTTGCCATCATGTCCACTTCCAAGGGAGTCATGACTGGAAAGCGGGCATGGCAAGAGGGGATCGGCGGAGAGCTGCTCTGCTACATCTGGTAAGGATAACGCTATGTCTAGAATAGGATTAAAGCCAATCATGGTGCCCTCGGGCGTCGACGTGACCATCAAGGGCAATGATGTGACCGTCAAAGGGAGCCGGGGTACGTTGAACGAGACCTTCAACCCGGATATGAAGGTGGTCAAGGAGAACGATGTTCTCACCGTTTCTCGTCCATCCGATGAGCCGAACCACAGGGCGCTGCACGGACTCACGAGAAGCCTTCTGGCCAATATGGTGATTGGTGTGAGCGAGGGCTTCAGCAAGTCCCTCGAGCTCGTCGGAGTTGGCTACAGGACGCAGCAGAGCGGCAAGGGATTGACCCTCAGCGTCATGTACAGCCATACGGTGGAGGTCCAGCCGCTGGATGGGGTGACCCTTGAGGTAGAGGGCAACAACCGCATCCACGTAAGGGGTATCGACAAGCAGAAGGTTGGCCAGCAGGCTGCGGAGATACGCAAGGTGAGGCCGCCGAACATATACACGGGCAAGGGCATTCGTTACGCGGGCGAGCAGGTGAAGCTAAAGCCCGGTAAGAGTGCCAGGAGAGTATAGGAATGGCTAGAGCTCGTACGAGTAAGAGCATGCGCAAGGTGCGCCACGCCAGAGTGCGTAAAAAGATCCACGGAACAACCGCCAGGCCAAGGCTTTCCGTCTATCGCAGCCTGAATCACGTCTACGCCCAGGTAATCGACGACGAGCAGGGCGAGACGTTGGCTGCCGCCTCGAGCCTGGAGAGCGCCGTCAAGGGACAGATAAACGGCAAGCTCAAGACCGACGTCGCCAAGATGGTCGGGACCCTTATATCGGAGCGCGCCAAGGAGAAGGGTATAACTACCATCGTCTTCGACCGAGGCGGCTATATGTACCATGGAAGGGTCAAGGCTCTCGCCGAGGCCGTCCGCGAAGGAGGTCTGGTTTTCTAGATGACTTCAGAAGTAGAACGAGCCGTAATCGATAGGGAAGGCCGCCAGGAGCTACCCCTGACAGAGCGAGTCGTAAAGATCTCCAGAGTCGCCAAGGTCGTCAAGGGCGGCCGCCACCTCAGCTTTAACGCGATCGTTGTGGTCGGCGACATGGAGGGCCGAGTAGGAATCGGCATGGGCAAGGCCGACGCCGTGCCGGACGCCGTCAGGAAGGGCACGACGGCCGCAAAGAAGAACATCATCACGGTGACCATGCAGGACAGCACCATTCCACATGAGATCACCACAAAGTACGTGGGCTCGATAGTAATGCTCAAGCCCGCGGCCCCCGGGACGGGGGTGATAGCCGGAGGCGCCGTCAGGGCCGTTATAGAGCTGGCAGGCATCAAGGACATACTCACGAAGGTCCGGCGAAGCACCAATCCGGTCAACGTCGTCAAGGCGACCTTCAACGGGCTCAGCCAGCTAAAGGACCCCAAGGAGCAGTACCGAAGGCGCATGGCGCTCGTGGAAGCAGGCAAGGAGCGAGAGCGTGAAAGAGAACGCGCTCGCCAACGACAGGCGCAGCGCAGGGCAGCGGCCCAACAAGGAAATTCGTAACTATCGTGGTTTACAGAAATGGCTAAGTTAAAAGTTAAGTGGAAGATAAGCACCATCGGTTTTGCGCGGGACCAGCGACGCACGATAGAGGCGTTGGGACTTCACAGGCTTAACCATGTAGTCGAGCACGAGGATACGCCCTCAATCCGAGGCATGATCTTCAAGGTACGACACCTGGTCGAGGTAGAAGAGGTCGGCGCGTGATCATCGAGGTCGGCGCTTCGCGCACTTCGTGATGCGGCGAATATTCTTTGACAGGATTGCATAAGGCGATGCAGCAACATGAACTCAGGCCGCCCAAGGGCGCGAAAAAAAATCGCAGGCGTGTAGGCCGCGGCGACAGCAGTGGCTTCGGAAGCTACTCCGGAAGGGGCATGAAAGGGCAGAATTCCCGCACCGGCGGCGGTGTTCGCCCGAGTTTCGAGGGTGGGCAGTTGCCGCTTTCGAAGAAGCTGCCCAAGATTCGAGGCTTCACAAGCATCTTTCGGAAGAGATACTCCGTAGTAAATGTCGATAGACTCGCGGTGTTCCCTTCCGAGTCCGAGGTAACGCCCGAGGCGCTGAGCGACGCCGGGATACTCAGGAACCTAAATAATCCGGTAAAGATACTTGGACGTGGCGAGCTGAACGTCCCGCTGGTCGTGTCGGCTCACAAGTTTTCGGCTTCGGCGCGGCAACAGATCGAGGCCGCTGGTGGTAGTGTGAGGGAGATCGGGTAGTGCGCCAAACCCAGGCTGCAAGGTCGTCACAGGTATCACGGCCGCAGCTCATACAGTCCATGATCGACGCGATGCGGGTCCCGGACCTGCGCGGCAAGATTCTCTTCACCCTGGCGATCCTGGTGGTGTTCAGATTTGTCGCCCACGTACCCGTACCCGGAGTGGCCTCGAATGCGCGGGCCCAG
>JADFQF010000177.1 GCA_022561955.1 Chloroflexota bacterium
AGGAGAGGACTATACGTCGGAGTCGGCTGTGGTGCAGGGAGGTCGTTATTTTCTGAAGGTCACGCCGCCAAGCGCCGCGTTCGCGGGCAGGACCGTGAGCTTTTTCCTGGGCAACGAGATCGAGGCGGATGAGACGGCGACATTCATTTCGGGTACCGTTGACATTAGATTCAACCTAACTTTCGGCGAGCTGCCTGCCTTTACGCCCACTCCCCTGCCCTTCGTCCTGGCGCCTTCGATCTATTCGGGGGCAGTCGTAGTGGCCGGAGCCCCGATTCCGGAGGGATCTGTCCTGGTAGCTAGAGTTGGCGGATATGAGTCCTTTCCTGGGATTATTTCCGGTGGCAGTTACAGTGGACTGGTCATAGCTCCATCGGACGAGGCTCTTGTTGGTCAGCCAATAGAGTTCTTCTTGAACGACCATCCTTCGACACCCCCGTCGCAGGGGGTTTTCCTGCCGGGCACGTTTAACGAGGTCAATCTGGTGTTCATCGGCCTTCCTCCGCCGAAGGCGACGGCTACATTAACTCCCGAGCCTCCAACGGAGACGCCTGTGCCCCCGACCCCGACGGAGACACCCGAACCGCCCACGGCTACGCCAAGGGTGATAACCGCGACCCCGACAAAGACGCGGGTCCCGGCCACGCGAACATCTACGGCGGTGCCGCCGACTCCCAGGACTATTTTCGTCACGGCCACGGCTACTTCCGGACCAACGCCGACGGCCACCCCGACATCCGGCGGCGGCTGCCGCGCCGAGGAAGGCCCTCTACCGTTTGCCACCGCGGCAGGCAACCTGCTGCTCGTGCTCGCCCCACTAGGCGTGATTGGCGCGTTGAAGGTCGACCGGCGCAGACAAAGGCGAAGGTAGCTCCGTAATTGGAAGAGTGGAGTTACACTGAGCCTCTAATCTGAAACCAGAAGGGCCCCCCGACCAGTTGGGGGGCCCTTATTTAGTCTGCTGCTTGCCAATGGGAAGACGGATATCAGCTGGTCCGATTCATGGGGATGACAGTCATGTCCCGCGGCAGATTCGTTGAGGTCACGTTGATCCGGTTCTGCGAAGAGGCCTCCGATACGCCTATCTCCTGCAGAAAACGGTTAAGAGGCTCCAGCTCCAGATTGGATCCATCGCTCTGATAATGGACTGGAATAACGATCTTGGGCCCTATGAGGTTGATCAGCTGAGGGATTGCGTCGATGCGGATGGTGCAGTGCCCGCCAACCGGTACGATGAGAATCTCCGCCTGATTTAGCTGCTCCGCCTGGCGTGGCGTCACGGTCCTCGTAATGTCGCCGAGATGGCACACTGTGATACCCTCCGCCCTGACGCTGAACACCGTATTGGTCGGCTGCGAAGTCACCCGGGGAGCCTCTTCCACGGCTTCATCGCCCTCTGCCTCTTCGTTGGCCTCATCTGCCTCGTCGTCGGCCTCGCCTGGCGCCCCCTCCGCCTCAGGCGGAGGGGGCGTATCGGGCGTCTCAGTTTCGGCTTGCGGAGCTTGGAGCGGTGCTCCAGGAGTTCCCAGACCCGATATGTAAAAGTTGGCGATCTCGTATGCGCCCGGACCAGTGAGGACTCTTGGGTCCCCTTGAACTCCGGCGATGTGCGAGTGATGCGGGTGGTCGCTGCTCATGGTGACAATATCCGCCTGGGCCGCCGCCATGGGAAAGCCGACGCTGTCCGCGAATGGGTCAGTCACCAGGGTTGTCGTTCCGCTTCTAATTCTTAAGGATGAGTGGCCGAGCCAAGTGATCTCCATGTTGCCTCGCTTGTTTATGTGTCCGTATTGAGTATATCAATCCACTCATTCTGCAATCAACGTAATATGGCCATTGATTCGGGAGTATATTATGTATAGTGTAGTGTTCCCTGAATGTGTTAAACTTGTTAAACGGATTTGGCGGCGCGCCCCTACGGGCTCTACGGAAGTGTAGAGCCTCCGGAGCTTCCATATTCCTAAGGCAGATGTACTGGTGGTCCATATGCTGACGGAACGTCAAGAAACCATACTGAAAATCGTAGTGGACGACTACACGCGTACGGCAATGCCTATTGCGTCGGAAACCATCGTCCGCGAACACGAGCTCGGCGTGAGCGCAGCCACGGTCAGGAACGATGTGGCGGCGCTGGAGGACGCGGGCTACATCGCTCGGCCCCATACGTCTGCAGGCAGCGTGCCGCTGGACAAGGCCTACAGGTTCTACGTCGAGACATTCGCCGAAGCTGAAGACATCCTTCCCCTGGGCGTCCGCATGAGGGTCAGCAAAACGCTCAGCCTTGTGGCGCATGACGTCGACGAGTGGGCAAACGTCGCCGCGGCCGCACTGGCCAGCCTCGTGGGCAATCTTGCTATCGCAACATTTCCGATAGTCCGGGAATCTAGGATTCGCCACCTCGAGCTGGTCCACATCCAAGACCTGCTCGTAATGCTCATAGTAGTGATGGAGCAGGCCAGGCTGAGAAAGCAGATTATACGTCTCCCCAGGCCCGTACAGGTCAACGAGCTCGAGGATGCCCTGAGCAGGTTGAAGTCTCAGATCATGGGCTTGAATCTCAGAGAGATCGAGTCCAAGGAGATGGCGCTGAGTCCCCTGGAAGAGGAGCTCGTGGATGCCACGGTCCTCGTGTTGAAGGAAGAGGAGAAGACCCCTAACAGGCAACACTACGTCGACGGGCTCCGCAATCTGCTGAGCCAGCCGGAGTTCTCGGAGAACGATCGGACCAGGGCAATCGTGGGAGCCATCGAAGACGGCAGCCTGGTCCAGACCGTCCTGGACGAGGCCCCCGACGGAGACGTGGTCAGGGTGATCATAGGCGAGGAGAACCGCGAGGACATGCTGTCTCCCTTGAGCGTCGTCATATGTCGGTACGGCATTCCGGACGAGGCGATGGGCGCCGTCGGTGTCGTAGGGCCTACCCGCATGGAGTACTCGAAGACGATAGGGGGCGTGCGCTTCATATCGTCGGCCATGAGCAGCCTGGTCGAGAACGCGTATTCGGCCTGACCGTCATGGCTAGTCCGTTTTCAACGTTGATTGGGTACGGCGGTGGGCGGGGGCTGGACCGGCGGCGCTCTGGACGGCGTAAAGACGCCGGTGCTGTCGTCTAATGTGCCGGACACTACGCCAGCCTCTATATTGCAGAATATGTGCCACGTCAGGTCGTTCCCAGTCCCGAACAACATCAGTCCTCGGAGTTCACAGTCCGGCCAGTTATCGGTGGCCGCTTGACGCACTGCCTCAGGACTGGTTCGCAGCGCTCCAATCTCCATTCCGGGACGCGTGAGCCCGGTAAGCGGTGTCAATCCCTGTTCGATAGCTCTCCACCGACCGTTATCCGGCCTAAACGCTGAGAAGGTGATTGATAGCGTCCGAGTGGCCGCGGCGTCAGT
Organism: Chloroflexota bacterium; assembly: GCA_022561955.1. The sequence goes on from JADFQF010000177.1 coordinate 3,396, forward strand.
AAACCGGAACGTGAGCATATCGGGTTCGGGACCGAAGTCTACCTGACGCAGAAGGGCCGTCGGTATGCGTTGACGAGCCTGCCCCAAGGCCTCCTCACCTGTGGCGATGATTTCGAACACTGCCGCGTCTCTCGTCGCGCCGGGACCCTCGGAGGCGATTTCCGGAGCGTCTGCGGGTGTGGGCTGCCCGGTGCACCCGACCAGGATCCCAAGTGTTGTCATTCCAGCCGCAAAGCCGACCCTACATATTCGTCTCCAAAGGTCTATCCTCATATTCGGATCTTATCATTCCCTTGAGCGCGCCCACTAGAGGTGGACGTCGCCTTGACCCTCCCTTTACGCCTGACCTACAATCGAATGGTGGGAGGTGTTCATGTTCGAAGCACTATCTGAGAAACTCACCGGCGTATTCGCCAGGCTGGGAAATAAGGGCCGGCTGACGGAGAAGGACATCGATGAGGCCCTGCGGGAGGTGCGTATGGCGCTCCTGGAGGCCGATGTAAACTTCAAGGTCGCCCGCGAGTTCGTCTCACGCATAAGGAACGAGTCCCTCGAACAGGACCTGCTCAAGAGCCTTACTCCCGCCCAGCAGGTCGTGAGGATCACCAACGACGCCCTCGTAGACATCCTGGGCGGAGGCGTTCAAAGGCTGGAACCCTCGCCACGGCAACCGTCCGTGATTCTGCTGGTCGGTCTCAACGGCTCGGGTAAGACAACCACCGCCGCAAAGCTGGCGCTTCATCTAAAACAGTCGGGTCAATCCCCCGTGCTGGTCGCAGCCGATCTAAAGCGGCCCGCCGCAATCCAGCAGCTCGAGACCCTGGCCAAGCAGGTCGACGTCGCCTTCTATCAGGCCGGGACATCTCAATCCACGATACAGGTGGCCAAGGACGGCGTGAAGCGCGCCAAGGACACGAACGCCGCCTGGGCAATCGTGGACACCGCCGGGAGATTTCAGATAGACGACGAGCTTATGGAGGAGCTTGAGCAGGTCAAGAAGGCGATTTCTCCCGCTGAGACGCTGCTCGTCGTCGACGCCATGACGGGCCAGGACGCCGTTCAGGCCGCTCAGGAGTTCCACGAGCGGATCGGCATAACCGGCCTCGTCCTTTCCAAGATGGATGGTGACGCGCGTGGAGGCGCGGCGCTGTCCATAACCTCAGTCACCGGCGTGCCCATCAAATTCATCGGCACCGGCGAGCGTACGGACGCCCTGGAGCTGTTCCATCCCGACAGGCTCGCGTCAAGAATTCTCGGTATGGGCGACATGCTTACACTGATCGAAAAGGCGCAGTCGACCTTCGATCAGGATGAGGCCGTCGAGCTGGAGAAGAAGATCCGTCAGTCGACCTTCGACCTCGGAGACTTCCTGGTCAGGCTCCAGCAGCTCAAGA
>JADFQF010000178.1 GCA_022561955.1 Chloroflexota bacterium
GACGCCGTAGCCAAAGCTACCGACGAGTACCTGGCCGGCCTGGATGACCAGGCGCTGGAACAGCGTACCACCGTCAAACCCGTGGGCGAGATGCCTGTCAGCAACGCCATCGGCACGATGTGCCTTACCCACGGCTTTACCCACCTGGGTGAGATCCAGCACCTACGCGGCCTTATGGGCCTGCGTGGCATGCAGATATAGGTTTACGCTTTACGGGCCTCTCCTCGGCATCCTGACGCGCCTGACGGGCTGTGGGAGCCATGCCAGCTCTCCTTTACCCCTTATAAACCTACGTGGCGCACAAGCATACGTCGCGTCGAGGGGACGGCGCCAAGTAGACGTTAGGCCACTTCGAGAGCGGCACGCCTGTGACTGAGAGCCGCGAATGGTTCCCAAGCGGGATCCTCTAGAGGGCTTATCTCTTCACCCAACCGATCACCTCAACCTCGCCCGAGGCGACGACGAAGCGGCTGCCGCTGGCACGCGACACGATCACAAGCTGGGACGAGCCGGGGTTAGCGATGGAGGTGCCGCTGAAGGAGCGAACGGCCAGATATTTGCCGTCGGGGGATGGTGTGGGTCGCACCGCGCCGCCGGGACCGGTCACATAACGTTGCACCTCCCCCGTTACACGATCCAGACGCTTGATAACATAGATTTCCTTATTGGAGTCCTTGTTGTACTCAAAGACCTTGCCTGCGGTCGTGTCCTGGCAGAAGTAGAGGTATCGCCCGTCAGGGGAAAATGCCGGCTCGTTGAGGTCCTTCTGGTCGTTGGGTCTTTCGATCATCTGAACCCCCTCGCCTCCTGAAATGTGGTAGAGCCACACTTCGCCTGCACCGAGAGAGCGTTTGGACGTAAAATGCTTCCTGGCGGCAATGTACTGGCTGTCGGGAGTCCACGCCGGACAGTGGACCAGCCGATAGTCTTCTTCGGTGATCTGCTTCAGGCCCGTCCCGTCGCGGTCCATGACCCATATATTGTCACCGCCGCCGCGGTCGCTTATGAAGGCGATAAAGCGTCCGTCGGGACTGTAACGAGGCTGGATGTTCCAGGCGATTTCATCGGTCAGTGCTTTGGCGCTGCCGCCTGTAATAGGAATGGTATAAATGTCACCTAAGAAATCAAAGACGATTTCATCGCCGGCGGGACCGACCTGCTTCCCAACTACAAATGCGGCTTCAACGCCCGCCCGCATGTCATCAGCCTTAAGAACGTCGCCGAACTGCAAAGCCTCGACGGGCTTACCATCGGCGCCGCGACCACGCTCGCGGAGATTGAAAGTCATCCCGAAATACCCGAGAGCTATCCGTTGCTGTCGCAGGCGGTATTATCAGTCGCCACGCCCCAGGTCCGAAACGTAGGCACCATCGGAGGCAACCTGTGTCAGCGCCCGCGCTGCTGGTACTATCGCAGCACGCTCTTCGATTGCCTAAAGAAGGGCGGCTCCATCTGCTTCGCGGTCGAGGGCGAGAGCAAGTACCACGCGATTATCGGCGCGGCCGACTGCCACATCGTCCACCCGTCGGACGTCGCGGTGGCCCTCGTCTCATTGAACGCGGAGGTAACCCTAATCGGTCCTGACGAACGTCGCCGACTCAAGATCATAGACTTCTTCCATGACGGAGCCGCCGACGTGTCCAGCGAGAACGTGCTGAGGCCGGGCGAGATTCTCGAGTCGATCAAGGTACCGGCACCCGCCGATTCTCAGCGAAGCGCATACATCAAGGCAAAGGAGCGTCCGGCCATGGACTTCGCCTCGAGCAGCGTTGCGGCGGTGCTGGACATACGGGGCGATACTATCCAGGGCGCACGCATCACGCTGGGCGGGGTGGCGCCGCTGCCATACGTAGCCCGGCAGGCCCAAGACATGCTCGCCGGAAAGCGCGTAGACGAAGTCGACACGGACGCGGTTGGCCGGCTCGCCGTGGCCGAGGCCAGGCCCCTCAGGGACAACCAATACAAGGTACGGATGACGGCCAATATAGTCTCCAGGGCCATATCCGATATTTTTCAGTCCCTTGACGGCTCCTCGTCGTAGGCGCATGCTCTTCACATGACTTCAGAGGCCCCTCCGCACCTACTCGAGCACATCGAAGCTATCGAGCCGCTGATCTCCGCCGGCAGGTTGGGACTCATAGTCGACTTCGACGGCACCATATCCGAGTTCAAAGACCGGCCGGAGGATGCGGAAATCTTCCCCGGATGTGTCCAGCCGTTGCGAGACCTTTCGACCAGGTTGGCCCTGGTCGCCGTAATGTCCGGCAGAGGCGTGGAGGACATCCGTCGGAAGACGGGCATCGAATCTCTGACATACGTAGGAAATCACGGCGTTGAATACCTGCGCGCAGGCGTTACAGAGGTCGCGGAGCCCGCGAGGGGCCACGCGGAGACCATCAAGCAGGTCTTCGAAGAGCTGAGACTCAAGGCGGACGACCCGGGCCTCATATGGGAATACAAGGGCTTCAGCGCTACCACCCACTTTCGCATGGCTCAGGACGAAGCCGTCGCCAGATCCAGGCTGCAAAAAGCCCTCGAATCGACTCCGGGGATCGATGGTCTGGAGGTGTTCTGGGGCAACAAGGTCCTGGAGATTCGAGCCAAGACCGGCATCAACAAGGGCCATGCGTTGAGGAGGCTGGCGGCTGAGGCGAGGCTGGACGCGATAATCTTCCTGGGAGACGACACGACCGACCTGGATGCCGTCCGGGCCCTGTCCGACATGCGGCGAGAGAAGGCAGTGGACGGTATGAGCGTTGTGGTGGTCCAGCCGGGCTCGCCCGCGCACATGCTCGAGGAGTGCGACTATAGCCTGGCCGACGTCTCTGAGGTAGCGGTGTTTCTGGGCATACTGGACCGCGAGACGGCTAGTTCAGAGAAAGCAGGTCGTTGACCTGGTCCGCCAGCCACTGAGTGACGTCTTGTTGCTCGACGATGTCCGTGAGCTTCGAGGCCCGCTCTTGCCGCTCCTCCGCGGACATGGTGATCGCCTGGTGCATGGCGTTCATCGTGCCCTCGATGTCTGTCGGGGATACCGACAACGCGGCCGACTTCAACTGGTCATGCGCGCCAACCGACTCAGACAAGATGATCGAGCCCTCGCGGGTGTTCACGACGGGGCCCTCTTTTGCCACCAGATTCATGCCGTCTATCACCGAGTTCACGAGAAGCACGTCGTAAAGCCGTAGGCCGGCCACGGCCTGGGTGTAATTGTTTTCGTAGAAGGTATGAATCGGCTGCCAGTTTTCGTTGCCGAACGTCGAATTTACGTCCTGCACCTGCCGGTCCACCTCCTCGGCATAGCGCTGGTACTGCCGCACGCGCGTCCTGGATGGGGCGAGGAACGCGAGGAACGTCACCTTTCCGTGAAGCTCAGGATGGCGCTCGAGCAGCAGGTGGTAGGACCTGAACCCCCGTACTACATTCTTGCTGGGCTCCAGCCTGTCCACCCTAACTATGGTGTTTTCCAGGCAGAGTGGCTTGAGTCTGTCCTCATAGTCGAGGCTTCGTGGCGACCCCGCGATTCTCCTCAGCTCCTCCGGGTCTATCGACAGCGGGTAGACCTTGGTCCTTACCTTCTGGCCGTCGACCTCGATGGTCCTTTCCTTGTAGTCGACCTCGGCGTCGGGCAGGAACTCGTCGCAGGTCTCGAGAAAGGCGCGGACGTCCCTGGAGCACTGGAAGCCCACGATGTCGCTGTGGCAGAGGGCCCGGCAGATGAGGTTCCTTATGTAGCTGGGCAGAAGAAGCCAGTAGGCCGGACTGGGCCAGGGAATATGAATGAAGCTCGTTATGACCGCGTCGGGAACGGCCTGCCGCACGTACATGGGGACCAGATAGAGGTGATAGTCGTGGACGATTATGTTTGGCGGCTTGTCGTGGGACTGCGCCTCGACTATCGCGGCGTCGGCGAAGGCCTTGTTTACCGCGACGTAGCCGTTCTCCCACGCGTCGTGGACGGCCGCGTCTACGTTGGGCGTGTAGGGCGAGCTCCACATGTAGTGCTGCAGGAACCACAGCAGTGGATTGCAAAAAACGTTGTAATACTTGTGGTAGACGCGTCGCGGCGCAACTACATATCTCAGGTTCATCTGGTGCCCAGGTATGGTGGACCGAATCGAAGCGCCCTCGGCGGCCTCGGTGACCTTTCGGTCACCCTCGCCCATGGCGCTCGCAATCCACGTGAATTCCACGTTTTGCGTCAACGAGTTTAGCGCGGTGATTACGCCGCCGGACCCGCGTCGGGCGTGTATTTGCCCGTTCGTGGCCACCTGATGCTCGACGGGCCCTCGGTTGCTTATCAGGACGAGAGGCCTGCTACGAACTAGCTCTTGGCACAAATCTATAAGCTGGGTCTTACGCGACTGGGCTTCCAGTGAAGCAGTCATAAATCCACCCAGACCGAATTGGAAGGCGCGGAGCGAGGGATCGCTTTTAAGAGGTACGTCGCTCTAATGGAGGCTGGAGAAATTCGACTTTGCTCATTCCAGCGGTCCAAAACCTTCGTGAAGTCGAATCGACTGCTGGAACGTATCATATGGTCAATTTCGCTGTCAATGATGTACGGGAACTAAGGAATTCCAATTCTACAACTGCGCTGCAGGTCGGGTACTGTCAAAAATCGGGCAGATCTCGGAAAGTCTGTCAGCCCTCGCTGCGAGAACCAGACTTCCATTTATGCCCAGGTTTAGCAGTTTGCGGTAATGTCATCATTATATCTCATGGTTTTCCAAGTATGGTTATAGTTCTTTTCATACGTGGAT
>JADFQF010000179.1 GCA_022561955.1 Chloroflexota bacterium
CGGGTCGTAGCCCACGCGCTCCAGCATCTTGGGGTGGACCATTCCCGCGCCCATGATCTCTATCCAGCCCGTCCCCGAGCAGATTCGACAGCCTTTGCCCTCGCAGTTGAAGCAGTCGATGGACATATCCACGCCCGGCTCGACGAAGGGGAAGTAGTCGCAGCGAAACCGGACCTTCCTGTCCTGTCCGAATATGGCCCTGGCAAGCTCATAGAGCGTGCCCTTCAAGTTGGCGAAGGTGATGCCCCTGTCCACGGCCAGGCCCTCTATCTGGTAGAAGTGCCACTCGTGGGTGGCGTCCGTGGCCTCGTAGCGATAGCACTTACCGGGCACGACGACGCGTATGGGCGGCTTGCGACTCTCCATGATGCGGGCCTGCATGGGGGTAGTATGCGTTCGAAGGAGCATGGGCTGCTCCCCGTTCTCGTCGGTGTAGTCCACCCATAGCGTGTTCCACATATCGCGGGCCGGGTGGTCTTTCGGAATGTTTGCCATCTCGAAGTTGTAGTGGTCCCACTCGACCTCCGGGCCCTCGACGATGTCGAAGCCCATGGAAGTGAATACGTCACATATCTCTCGAATGACCCTGGTAGTGGGATGAAGCCCGCCCTGGGGCATGGGCCGGCCCGGTAGCGTGACGTCGATGGCCTCCGCGCCAGGCCCTGCCGTTTTTGACTGCTTCAGGGCCCGCTCGCGATCCGAAAAGCGCTCTTCCAGAGTCGACTTGAGTCGATTTGCCGCGGCTCCGACGACGCGTCGTTCCTCGACCTCCAGAGAGCCAAGACCTCTGAGCAGCTGAGTCAGCTCGCCGCGCCGTCCCAGGTAGGATATCCTCCACTCCTCGAGCTCTTCCTGGGTTCCTGCGGACTCCAGCCCTTGCAGGGCCTTCGCCTCGAGCTCTTGGACCGCATCGGGGCCTGGACTTTCTGCCATCAAGCTGCCTTTCTGAGCGACTGCGAACAGGTGCTCGCACAATTATAGGTTCCGGCTTCCAACAGGGTCAAGGATGTCCGGCATCACGGCGTTGTCATGGTGCGGGCCTGAGGTCAATCCGCCCAGTGCTCAGGGCCCGTGTTGACAGGCTAGGCCGCCGCGAATATATTCTCGCTAAACAGGGTCCAATGATAGGCGACTATGAAGACCATCACGCAGATAACAGCCGGAATAGCCACGGTAGCCGCCGTCGCGGGCGGGATCTTTCTGCTCCTTCAAAGCGGTTCCGGCGGTGGCGTGCGGGTGGTGTTGCCCACGCCGACGCCCGAAGTTGCACGGGAGATAAGGGTCTACATCAGCGGCGCCGTGCAGTCGCCGGGCGTCTACACCGTTTGGGACGATGACAGGGTGGTGGAGGTCGTTGCCGCGGCGGGCGGCGCACTGGCAGACGCCGACCTCAGCGCCGTGAACCTGGCCGCTCGTGTGAGAGACGAAGACCACCTGCACGTGCCTAAAATAGGGGAGAGCCCTCGGGTTGGCGGCGATGCCGCGTTCAGGACAACCGGAAGGATCGATATCAATTCGGCGGATGAACGGCTGCTCCAGACCCTACGCGGCATCGGTGAGGTCAAGGCGAAGGCCATCGTGCGTCATCGCCGCGAAAAGGGAGAGTTCGCCAACGTGGACGCGTTGCTCGATGTAAACGGAATCGGAGATGCTACCCTGGACTCTATTCGAGAGTTGATAGAGGCGCGCTAACCGCGACTTTCACGGGCACACTGATGGAGGTGCTTGGATGTTACCGGACATCATCACAGGCTCTGAACTTTGGGGCTCGTTGACGGCCGCCGCCATCTTTGGCGTCCTGTTGCTCGCGGCGGGTCTTGTCAACATCCTGTTTCGACTGGTGTTGAGGTACTGGGATAAGAGGGACCCGACCGGACTCCGCATCAGGGTAATTCGTGTCCTCAAAGGCCCGCTGGTGCTCTTTATCGCCACCGCCGGCCTGTTCATGGGTCTGCTCTTGCTGACCGCGATCACGACCGCCGCGTTCGAGCTTGTTGGAGGCCTGGAGGCGGGAATTCGCAGGGCCTGGCTCGCTGTCGGCATCGTCCAGGTAACCTACGCCATATATCGCCTGCTGGACGTGTTGCTCACCTGGTACATCACGCAAGTGGCATCCAAGACCGATACCAAGTTGGACGACAGGCTGATTCCTCCTATCAAGCGTATTCTTCCGCTCATCATCTACTCCCTGGGCACCCTGGCGGTTCTAACGAGCCTGGGTATCCCCATAAGTCCGCTATGGGCAGGCCTGGGCATCAGCGGCATTGCGGTCGCGCTGGCGGTGCAGCCCACGCTGGCAAACTTCTTCGCCGGCACGTACGTGGTCACCGAGGGCCTGTTGAACATCGGCGACTACATCGAGCTGGACGGAGGCCCTGCGGGTTACGTGGTCGAGGTGGGCTGGCGGAGCACAAAGCTCCGGAGCATCTACAACAACCTGGTCATCATCCCCAACTCCAAGATGGCGGACAGCATCGTCACCAACTACTACAGCCCGACGCCCGCCATGAATGTTCTGGTGTACTGCGGCGTGTCCTACGATTCGGACCTGCAGCATGTCGAGGACGTCGTGCGAGACGCCACGCAGAAGCTCGTGGATGAGTCGCCACACGCCATCAAGGAAGTAGTGCCATTCATCGGATTCGAGGAGTTCGGCGACTCCAACATAACCTTTTGGGTATTTATCCAGGCCACGGACCGCACGGGCAGCTTCGTCCTGACCAGTGAGCTGGTCAAGGCCATTCATCGCCGGCTGAAGGACGAAGGCATCGAGATCAACTACCCGGTGCGCAAGCTGGTCTTGCCGCCCTCCAACGGCATCGAGTCAGCGTTCTCCCAGGCGGCGCGCGCGGCTCAGCCCGAGGGCGATTCTTAGCCGCTCTGGTCCTAAAATTGACAGAACTTACGAAGGTCGCACCTATTTACGGGGCCTCCGCAGATAAGAGACCTGGTTTAGCCGAATGAGACTCTTCACCTTCGCCGGCTCGTTCGTGGGCGGCATCATCCTGTCCTCGGCGTACGAAGCGCCCGCGTCGGCGCTGGTGCTGTTCCTGGCCGCCGCCGTAGCCCTCGGCGTGCTGCTTCGCACCAGCCGGCTATCGATTCGGCTGCCGCTAGTGCTGATTCTGCCCTTCGTGATCCTGGGCATGCTCCGTGCGACGGGCGGGGGCGCTGATTCAGACGCACTCGCCTCGTATCACGGACGCACCCCGCAACAGGTCGAAGGCGTTGTCGTGAGCGACCCGGAGGCCGCCGGTGAGTTCACGCGCCTGCGACTGCGAGTGGACAGGATCGGGCTCGACGGGGAATGGACGGCGGCCTCGGGCGACGTTCTGGTGACCCTGCGAGAGCCCGTGGAGCTAGTGCAGGTCCGCGATAGGCCCTACTTCCGGTACGGCGACCGACTGCTGTTGGAAGGAGTCCTCAGGGCCCCGCGAGAGCTGGAGGACTTCGACTATCGCGCCTACCTGGCGAGACAGGGCATCGGCACCGTCATGGGATTCCCGGCGGTCCAGCTGCTCGACGAGGGAGAGGGCTCGGCATTTTATCGGTGGCTGTACGGCGTCAGGCACAGCCTCGCCGACTCCATTTCGGTCGCGATCCCTCAGCCACAGGCCTCTGTGGGCCAGGCGCTGCTCCTGGGCATTCGCGACAACCTCCCGGACGGGCTGGTCGAAGACTTTCGCGCGAGCGGGTCGTCTCACATGCTCGCCATCTCGGGGCTGCACGTCGGCATCCTGCTGGCCCTGAGCCTATCTATCAGCCAGTGGTTGCTGGGAAGGCGAAGGCATCTATATTTACTGGCGCCCTTCGCACTCATCTGGATGTACACGCTCTTGTCGGGCATGTCGCCTTCAGCGGCCCGGGCCGCGATCATGTTTGTACCCCTCTTGGTCTTATCCGTGGCCATGTTTCTGCCTTTTTACCTGGGCTTCGGGTCCCAGGCTTCGGGGATACTGCCGTTGCAGGATTACGCCACCCGGCCCGTCCTATTTTTTCTGGTGATGGGCTTGTTCGCGTTCGTGGGGATCTCCTTCGTGCTGCGCCAGTTGGGGAACCTGGGCCTTACCCGTTTGAGCTTTCGGCGAATCCCCCGGGGTTCCGAAAGCACAAGCCCCGAAGACGACGCCCCCGCGGCCCTGGCGATCGGGCTATTTGTCCTGGCGCCCCTGGCTTTGTGGATCGCCGCCGTCTGGGTGTGGACGCTGTTCACTGGATGGGGCGGGGGAGGGGCTGCGGCGGCAACGGCGGAGGTAGCGGGCCGGACCGTCTGGGTCCTTCCCGGATTGGTCCTGGCGGCCCTGGCCGGATACAGCGTGATTCGCCTGTCCCGGCTGGGAAAAGACCCGGCTTCCGCTTTCCCATTGATCCTATTCGCGGCCGCTTTTTTTCTCATGGCCGGCGCCGAATTATTTTACGTGGCCGATTCATTCGGCGGTTCGTTCCGCCGGATGAACACCGTATTCAAAGTGTACTACCAGGCTTGGTTGCTGCTGGGCCTGGTGTTTGCCTACGGGGTTTATTACCTATTTTCCCGCCCGGCGTCAAATGGCGATTCTCCGTCCAATGGTATTTTGGTTTGGGCCGGCAAGGTGGGCCGCGGCATTTGGACCGGGATCTTGGTCATCCTGGTCCTGGCATCGCTATACTATCCTGCGGGAGCGGTGTTGGACCGCACCGGCTGGCTGGGACCGAATCATACGCTGGACGATAACACCCTGGATGGGCTGGCATTT
>JADFQF010000180.1 GCA_022561955.1 Chloroflexota bacterium
AAGGTGACCCTCGTCTCCGGTCCGATGTTGAACGTCATCGGGTCGGAGTCTTCCCTCAATGGCTTCATCGTAATTGCGGTGCTGGTGGCGGCCGTGACGATGCCTGCAACGTGTCTAAACTGCGTCTTACCCGGAATGACGAAAATCTTCTCGGCCGCATGGTCCTCATTGAGGGACACGGCCACGGCGTCTCCGGCAAAGAGGTCTTCCAGGCTTGCATGCTTCTTGAGGGCGAGCCGGATCACCGTATCACCCGTAACGGATATTTCCCTTGTCTCACCATCGACTTCGATCTCGAGGGAGTCATCACCCACGGAGACGATGATGCCGAAAAAGTCCTTCGGTGACTCGGCCGAAACAGATGCGGACGTGAATAGAGCCGCAAGTGCCACCGTCAGTGCTACCGACAGCCCCAGCACGATTGGCCTTATTCCAGGTATTTTCCTGCTTATTCTCATCTTCCTCATCAGGTCCCTCGCATCTTAAAGGCAGCGCAGGTTGAATTCCTTTTCATCCGATATCTGCAATTATCAGTCAGGAAGCGTTACTACTGTGTTACGAATACCTACCTTCGGGTGCGAGTCGTCCAATAATACCTGGGAACACCGATGTCATGGCCTGTAGATGATCGCGATGATCGAGCTCAGAACGTCTCCTTCATTGCTCGTAGCCAGCACATCGATGATATTTGGGCCTTCACTCAGGGTTATCGTCGAGGAAAATATCCCCAGGGCGTCCACCGGAACCGATACACCGTTCACGCTGACGATAGACCCGGAGCTCGTGCGGCCGGCCAGGACTATGTTTTTCTGCGCGACTATGCTCTGGGTCTCGGGTTGGGTTATCAGCAGGAAGAAGGGCTGAGGCGGAAGCACCAGGGACGTTACCGTAAGCCTTACTTCTTTGCGGTTGCCCGAGGAGTCCCTCGCGACGATCTCAATGACGTTTTCGCCCGGCTCGAGGGCCACGACGACCTGAAAGCCACCTTCGCCGTCGACGTCGACAACCTCGCCGTTCACGCTGACGAGAGCGTCCACGACGGTGACGCCATGCACGACGATGCCGTCGATCTGTACGGTGGAACCGTCTTCCGGACCGCGTATATCAAGGAGAAGCGCGGGTCCCGATTCCGGAGTAGGAGTCGCCGTGGGAGCCCTCGGCGTGGGCGTGGGCTCGGGCGATTCCGTGGGTGTAGCCGTCGGCACCGGGGGCCGCGTCGCCGTTGCTCTGGGCGCTGTCGTACTCGTCGGCGTGGGGTTTATCGAGGCCACGGGGGGCACTGAGGGCGCCGTCCGGGTGGGAACCTGAATTTCGGGCGTGGCCGTAGCTGCGCCATCGCGAGGAAGCTCGCGGACACAGCCGACTATTGCAATTGCAGCCCCAATGAACAGGGCAACCTTCAGCGCTCGGTTCACCTGCCTGGCCTCGTCTTCAGCGTCTCTGTTACTACGTAACCACTGTAGGTTACGCACGACACTATTACTTGAGCGTTACCGGGTGTCACTTGAGTCATTGACGCTCCAACGGCCCCATTTGTTCCACGGCCGCACGAAACGACATTTGGCGCGGCATCGAGGATGTCGAATAGGGCTGCCGAGGCCGGCTCTTGCTAGCCGGATGTCGGCAGAGAAAGAAGGAACGCCGTGTAATGCTCGATCTCGGTACTGCTCTCGACGCTCAAGTCGCCGCCGTGACGCCGAGCGACGGTTCGAGCTATGAAAAGGCCGAGGCCCGAGCTTGTCTTTTCTTCTCGACGAGCCACCTCGGGAGTCCATCCCCTGTCGAAAAGGTGCTGACTGTACTGGGAGGCGATTCCCGGCCCGTCGTCCCATACACGTATGAAGAAGTGGCTGGGGTTCTTCGTCAGCTTCACCTCGACGTGGGTCGTGGCAAAGCGGACGGCGTTGTCCACCAGGTTCGTAACCACGTGCTCTATGGACGAGCTGTCGGCGTAGACGATTCCGAACTCCGAGGGTTCCGCCCACCAGGTAATCTCTTTGCCGGCCTCCGTGGCCACGGGGGTGTACCTGTCCACTATCCTTCGCACGACCTCCGACGGCTCGACCGGCTGGCGGTCGGACAGGACCTCCGGCGACTCGAGCTGCACCAGCACGCGGATGTTGGACATCATCAGCCGGAAGTTGGGCGCCTGCCTCTCGATCTCGTCCAGCAGCTCTTTGACGGAGGGCTCGACGCCGTCGCCGGAGGCCTTCAGCAGCGCCGAAAGCTCCCGCTCTTTGCCCAGTATCCTCCTCAGCGGCCGCCCGAGGTCGTGATCGAAGAGCTCGAAGTACTGCTGTGTGACCTCGCTCCAGCTAAGAGCGTCGTCGGTTTCTCGGTTTTCGCCGCCCAGGCCGCGCTCGATCACCTCTGGAACGATGTACGAAAGGGCGATTGTCAGCAGGCCAACTATCATCACAACCGCGCCGATATACGCCAGTGGTTCCACGCCCCAGAGGTTGGCAAAATAGGTCTCGCTAAAGATCGGGGATAGTATCAGCGATAGGAGTCCGACCGCCAAAACGGTGCCGCCGACCGACCTGAAAATCTTTGCCATTTACGGCGCTTCACTCAGAATCAGCATCACGAGTCCTCGGTCCGGGAAGGCGCATATCGGGGGACGACTCGACGAGAGGTGGGGGAAGGAAGGTATCCTTTTGCTGCCAAGGCGGACCGCATTGGTTGCTCCTCAGCCCGTTGGTGGGATCAGGCGATATCCCTGGTCCCTCACGTTGATGATGAGGTCGCTCGCTCCGAAGCGAACCCCCATCGCCTTGCCGATCGCATCCTTGATCTCTCGAATTCTCACCCTGAGGGATGCCCTTGGGTCTTCCCCCTCCGAGTAACGTTGCAACCTGTTGAACGGCACCAGCTCACCAGGGCTCCGGTACCACGTCACGGCCAGCTCCTCGAAGATATCAAACTTCATGCCCTGAATGTCGCTAATGGGCACGCGCCCTTCGTCGGAGTTTATGTACACAATCTTGGTCTTGGCGTCCAGGAGAATCCGGTCGCCGACGGGAATCGTCTGAGGCGTCGTGCCAATCATCCGTCGCAGCCTGAGAATGACCTCCTCGGGGCTCGCCAGCTTATCTATGAAGTCTACGGCCGCGTCCCATTTCAGTGCGCTGCGGACGGCCGTTTCGCGGTCGGGGCCTTGAACATACTGCGTGAACATGAGCACGGGCAGCTTCGGGTAGCGCTCCACGATCTTCTGGAGGATGCTCAGCCCCTTGAAACGCTCCTCCTTGTGCTCGCCGAACCGCACGTCCAGGATCACGCCGTCGGGGTTCTCCTCCTCGATGGTGTAAAGGGCCGCCATCTCGAAGTCATCGCCGGTGATGTACCGACCCTCGGGCACGACGACGGATGCGCGCCAGCCCTCTTCTTCCAGCCTTCGCAGCACGCTCTTGACGATGGGGGAGTTCCACTCGTCGTCCACGATGACTATTGTCTTATCGCCGATGGGCCGCGTCATTTGCGTGTAAACGCCTTTCTGGCCGCCCTCATACAGGCCGGATTTCTACAGTGCGACCACTCATATTATACCTCTTTGACATGCGGTTGAACCCTCCCAACCGCGCCCTGATCGACCAATTCCGGTTCCGAGAAACTTGACCGAGGCGCCCCTGTAACAATCCCCGTCGACGCTGCTAGGCTAATTAACACGCTGCGGAATTTCTTTCTGCTCGGGACCAGCTCGGTGGCCGCTTTCTTCACCCGGAGCCGACTATTCCACGACTCGGCAGGCCCGACCGCCAAAACGTCGCCCCGCCTCGTAAGCATCGCCGTGTCCAAAAGTACGAGGAATCTCGACACCGAAGGTTGGCTCCAGAGGTCGATGGGAACATTCCGTCTACGCCCGACGTCAATTATTACTGAAAAAGGGAAAAGATAATATCTACTGAGGAACTCCTTTGGATTTAGACGACCCCACAATTCTAGAGCTCATAGAGGCCAGGGATACCTCCGAGGCGGCGGAGGAACTATCATATGGTTCTGATTCGGATGTTGGAGCCCCTGACATGCAAGACCAGAACCCCTCGGAGGACACGCCTATCGTCGTCCGGGAATCCTCAGAGTTGGAAGAAATCGGCGATGCCATAAAAGGCCTTCTGGACGAGGGCCTGGCAATGGAGGCGATGGTCCGATTATCGCGCCTCCGCACCCCCGACCAGGGCGATGTTTTGCTCATGCTGCCCGGCGAGCATCGGACCACCCTGCTGAGCCTGCTCGCTCCCTCGGCAGTGGGAAACATTCTCGAACAGCTAGGCTCCGTTCGGGCGGTCCAGCTATCCGGAGACATGGAGCCCAACCAGCTTTCTCGAGTACTCGACGAGACGAGGCCCGATGCCGCGGCGGACGTTCTGAGGGGCCTCCCCGACGAGGTCGCCATCCAGGCGCTGCTGGGCATGCAGGAGGCGTCGAGCGTAACGCCGCTGCTGGAGTACGAGGACGACGCGGCCGGGGGCCTCATGACGCCGGACTTCATCGCCCTTCGCGACAACATGACTGTCATGCAGGCCATGAGCTTCATCAGGGGCATCGCCGACAACCTGGACCCCGAGGACGTCCAGTACCTGTTCGTCGTCGACCGAAACGGCGTGCTCAAGGGAGGCATCAGCCTATCCCAGCTCGTGTTGGGGCGCCCGTACCAGCGGGTCTCTCTCCTCATATACCCGGAGGCGATCTCCGTACCCGTCGAGACCGACAGAGAGTACTGCGCGCGC
>JADFQF010000181.1 GCA_022561955.1 Chloroflexota bacterium
TCGCTTGCCGGTCCAGTTGCCGACCCCCACGGGGTTCTCGGCGATTCCGGCGAAGAACTCGCCCAGATACAACACCGGTTGCGTCGGGTCGAGGACCAGGCAAGAGGCCATGGCGAGATTTCCCCACTGGGTCTCGAACCGGCCGTTGGAGTCGAACACCTGGACGCGATGGTTCTCCCTGTCCGCCACATACACCCAGCCGTCCCTGTCCACCGCGAGATTGTGGACGGTGTTGAACTGGCCCGGGTCCGTGCCCGACTCCCCCCACGACTTTACGAGGCCTCCGTCGGGGGTGAACTCGTGCACGCGGGCGTTGCTGTAGCCGTCGGAGACGTAGACGTTCCCGTTGCCGGGGTGGACCGCGACATGCGTCGGGCCGTTGAAGGGGTCGCCGCTCAGGCGGCCGCTGGGCTTGCCCACTTCGCCCAGTGTCAGGAGCAACCTGCCGTCGAGGCTGAACTTGCGCACGGTATGGTCGCCCGAATCGATCAGGAAGACCGACTCGTCGGCGCCGATCGCGGCGCCGTGGGGCGTCTCAAATATTCCCTCGCCCCAGGACCTCAGGAACCCACCGCCGCGGTCCAGCACGATGACGGGGTGCTCGCCACGGTTGAAGACGTAGACGTTGTCGTTGGCGTCGACGTCCACGGCCGTCGCCTCTTTCAGAGTCGCGCCTTCGGGCAGTACGCCCCAGTCCTCGCCTGAGACCTCGTACGTGAACTCTCCAGAACCCAGCAAAACCATGAGTACCCTCCGTATAATTTACCCGGCTGACTTCAATTGTGGCGTCCGGGTCATGGGTGCGATGTTAGCAGCGCGATGGCTCCATTTCAAGAAGCCGCGCATCTCACTGATAGAATCCTCTCCCTCGCGGCCTTGACCATCTGAACTACGAGAATATAATACGGCGTGGACCTTTTCGATGCGGCGCAGTGAACGGAGAAAGAGATGGCTCGATTCGACGGCATGACCGCGATAGTGACGGGCGCGGCGACAGGCATAGGCTACGGAATCGCCAAACGGCTGGCCAGTGAAGGCGCAAATATAGTTATCGTGGATGTGGACGGCTCCATGGGAGAGCAGTCGGCAAGCGAGCTCTCGGCGAGGGGTGTCGAGAGCAAGCTGGTCGTGGGCGACGTCGCGGAGCTGGCGACGGCGGAAGAGGCGACGAGGGTCGCGATGGACACCTGGGGCCGTATCGACATCCTGGTCAACAACGCGGGAATCGGCGGAGTGAACGGCAACATCTGGGAGCTGCCCCTGGAGGAGATGGACCGCGTCTACAGGACGAACCTGCGAGGCGTATTCGCCTTCTGTCACGCCGTCATTCCCCGCATGCTGGAAAGGGACTACGGGCGAATCGTGAACATAGCCTCCATCGCGGGCAAGGAGGGCAACCCACGGATGGTGCCCTACTCGTCGACCAAGGCAGCCGTCATCGGCCTCACGAAATCCGTCGGCAAGGAGCTGGCGACGTCGGGCATTCGCGTGAACTGCGTAACACCCGCGGTAGTACAAACGAGAATCCTCGACGAGTTTACGCCCGAGCAGGTACAGTACATGGTGGACCGCATCCCCATGGGTAGGACCGGCGATATCGACGAGGTCGCCGCGCTGGTAGCCTGGCTCGCCTCCGCCGAGTGCTCCTTCAGCACGGGTGCCGTCTTCGACGTGAGCGGAGGCCGGGCCACATACTAGTACCTAGTTCCAGAAAAACGCGAACAAATCAAGGCCACTGCACCGCGTAATACAGCGCTGTATAAGTAACGCGGACTTTCGGAACCAAGTACTAGTCTGACAGCACGGGTGCCGTCTTCGACGTGAGCGGCGGCAGGGCCACATACTAACCTGACAGCACGGGGGCCGTGTTAGACGTGAGTGGTGTTCGAGCGACCTAATAATCTAAAACGGAGCTAGAAAATGTCCTGGATACGAGAAGAAGATGTCAGAATGTCGAATATCATCAAGGTCATATCCATCAACCCTGAGGCGATGACGGCCGTGATGCAGTCCAATCAGGCCATCACGTTCGGGTCGTCCAATCTGACGAGGGTGCAGGAAGAGGCCATTGCGACGACTGTATCCGTGGTTAACCGCTGCCGATTTTGAACGATGTCCCACGGGGCGTTGCTCCGTCAGGAGGCCGATGCAGATATCGCGAGCCATGTCATGCACGACTACCGGAACGCGGACCTGGACGCTCAGACGGTGGCCATGCTGGACTATGCGACTAAGCTCACCAAAGATCCGAGCTCCATGGTGGAAGACGACGTGAAGAGGCTTCGGGAGCATGGCCTTAGCGACGAGCAGATACTATCGGTCGTGCTCATCACGTGCAACTTCAACTTCATGACCCGTCTGGCGGACGGCCTGGGAGTGGATATTCCCGATGCCCACCAGAAGTCCGTAGAGGGCTGGATAAAGGGGCCCGCAAAAGAGCAGGACTGGATGATGAAGCCGAAGAGCTGATCGGCCGTGGTCGAGGGCGAGGCTTCGTCAACGGCTGGGCGAGCGGCAGCGCCGTCCGGAGCTAACGGGGCGGCCCGGTCGGGTATTGGAAGCTGGCGAGCGGAATCCGACAAGGTATTGGCCGGGCCGGTGTAAAGCCTTTTCAAGCAGCACACCGGCCCGGCTTGCGGTCGCTCAGTTTGACGTTGCTCCGTCATGCAGTGTCGACAACAGTCAGGCCCTACTTGGACCTGGAAGCTGACGTCTTAGTCCGCGGTGACGGCGGCGGCCCGTGCGATATCCATCAGCTCTTCGTCGGACTTTGCCAGGTCTATAGGCTGGGAGTGCGGCTGAGGCACATCAACGCCGGTCTTATAGTAGACCTCGAACCTGTTGCCCTCCGGGTCGTAACCGTACATACCGAAGGCGTTGCCGTGGCTGACTATCCTCTCTACGTTCACGCCTTCTTCCTTGAAGACCCGCTGGAATTCCTTAAGGTCTTCAATGGAGTCCACGGTGAAGGAGAGCTGCTGCACGAGCTTTACGTCCTCGGGCGCGGTGCGGCCCTTCATGAGCACGAATTCATGGTGCTCTTCTTCAGGTCGAGCACTCATGAAGACTATGCCGAGGCCATCAATGTCTTCGTCGGTGACCTTAAGGCCCATGACGCGGGTATAGAAATCGCGTTGCTTCATCAGGTCGTTGGCGTATATTCCCACATGTCCGAGACCGGTTACTCTAGGCATCTCGTACCTCCATAGTAAATTGGGAAGATTATACAGCCTCTAGACAAAATTGGCACAGCGCGGGAAGTTTTTCTCCCAGGCTTCATTCGCGGGAGCGAGCCATGCTGCGACTGCGGTCCGCTAGTCCTTCGTGCCGGCCCAGTCCACGCCGTTCAGCACGAGCTGCTGGAACGCCTCGGTCTGAAAGCTCAGGCCGTCGTGGCCCAGAACGGTGTTGAACACCCTGCCGTTGCCGTACTTGCGCGTCCAGGCCATGGGCAGAGGCTCGCCGTTATGGTCCGCTGTCAGGAACACCTGGTTTCCTTCCTTCATCGCAAGGTCCGTGTAGAGCTCGTCATTGGTGATGAACTCTCTCACACCTTGAGTGCAGGGGTGGCTCGGGTCGCTGACCGTGACCGTAAACTGGCCGTAAGGTGGATGAGAGCTGGTGCCGGTCACCCAGCCGCCGCCCGTGACATCGTGATATTCGCTCCAGGACTCGGGCCGGCAGCACGATATGTGAAGGCAGACGAAGCCCTTGCCGCCGCCGATGAACCTGGTCATCGCCGTCTGTTCGTCCTTGTTAAGGGTGAGCTCGGCCTCCCGGCGAGTGTTGAAGAGGATGATGTCGTATCCGGCGAGGCGCTCGGATAGCAGAAAGCTGGAGTTCTCGGTGACCTGGACCTGGTGGCCTGCGCCCTGCAGGAAGTCCGCCAGAATAGGCGTGGATTCCTGATAAGGGTGCCTCCCGCCGGATATCACTAATACGTCCATCCCCATCCTCCAGTGAGCCAAGATGAATGACAGTCCGCCCGAGCCGGACCAGGCCACGAGCGAGCCTTCGCGGCCCCATTGCTACGGAGTCTATTACAGCGTATTTAGCGAGGTCAAGGTTCGGACCAGCGTACGTTTCGTGTTCCTTACGAACCTCGGTTGGCTCTGTCGATGAGCGATTGCAGCGGCATATGCGCAAGGGAGGGCACGCGAACATCGGCCAGGCTGAAGTCCAAGCCCTCGGTCATGGGGTTTGGGACCGCCACGCAAAACAGCCCGGCAAGCTTGGCCGCCGTGACGCCGTTGACCGAGTCCTCGATGGCCACAGCGTTTCCAGGGCATACTCCCAACTCCCTGGAGCTGCTGAGGTAGAGCTCCGGAGACGGCTTGACCATGTCCACATCGTCCGAGCCCTTGATGTCGTCGAATCGGTCGAGGATGCCGCGACTTTCCACGCTCGCCTCCACCAACTCTGTGGATTCCGGCTTCCGCCGGAATGACGAGGGCTTGGGAGCACGTCAGAACGGGTCTATTATCGTGCCTTCGCTCTGCCGCATGAACACCTATCTCATCGTTCAAGGACTTTCTGCACATCACCCTGCAGACTCGACGTGCAAAAAGTCCGCCGATTACTGACCATCAGCCGTACGCCTTCGTGTTGAGGCGCAATCGGAATGTATAATGTCGACCATGTCGATGGCCCGTCATTCCGGCGAAGGCCGGAATCCACCCGGACTATTCCTTCATCCGGG
>JADFQF010000182.1 GCA_022561955.1 Chloroflexota bacterium
ACTTGGCGCGTATCAGGGTCGCCTGGATTCGCTCGAGAGGGACGAACTCGCTGAGGCCTCCAATCTGCTCAACTTGGAGGTTCGGATAGCCGAATCCCGGTACCGCCCCTTGATTCTAATAGGTTTCAACCGCTCTTTGGCATCTCTCGCCATTCCTGTGGCCACCTACATAGCCAAAGCGGTACATGCACAAGACCTCGTCGTGCGGTACATCTTTCAATAGGCTCCAGGATCGTTCCGAAACACTCGAAATTGCGTTGGCGAAGGAAGTCTATTTATGGATCTTACTTCGGCATTTCTTCGAGGAAGAAGCGTTCCTGATCTCCGTAATATGGAAGGGTACGATCTAACCCTTCCTTGATCATCTCCAACAAGTTGTCGAGTGTTTCGGAGCCACAGTCTATGGAGCGGCAGCGATCTTTTCGCGGACCAGGTCGGCGGCGGCGTTGATGGCCTCGTCCAGCCTGCTGACGTCGCGTCCGCCCGCCTGGGCCATGTCGGCGCGCCCTCCGCCTCCTCCGCCGATGAACTTGCCGAGGTCACGAGCGTAGTCGCGAGCGTCCGTACCGGCCGTGACGAGGTCCGGCGTCACGCCGATCGTTATCGTGGGCCGCTCGTTGATGACGGCGCCCAGGACGACGATTCCGCTGCCCAGCTTGTCGCGCAGCCAGTCGCTGATCTCGCGCAAAGAGTCGTTGTTCGACGCAGAGGTCATGGCGGCCAGAACCGTCACGCCGTTCACGTCTTGAGCGTCTTGCAGCAAGCCCTCCGCCGACTGCAGCGAGCCGGCGCGCTCCAGCGCCTCTGCCTGCCTGCGAAGCTCATCCACTTCGTCCAGCAGGACCCGCACGCGGCCCTCGAGCTCTCCCGGCGTTGTCTGAAGGGTGCGTGAGAGGCGGTCCTCGCGATGGAACCTCTCCCAGACGAGCCTTTCCGCGGCCCTGCCGCTGATGGCCTCCAGGCGACGCATGCCCGCGCCGACGCTGGACTCGTTCAAGATATATATCGCGCCGACCTCACCCGTGTGCTCGACGTGAGTGCCCCCGCACACCTCGAAGCTGAAGGTCGCGCCGTTGGAGATTTCCACCAGCCTGACGCGGTCGCCATACTTGTCGCCGAAGAAGGCCAGTGCGCCCCGCTTGATGGCGGACTGGTAGGTGTCTTCGTCCTTGATCACGCGGGCGTTCTGTCGAATCTTCTCGTTGACCAGGAGCTGCACGTCCCAGACCTCTTCGTCGGTCAGCTGCTGCATGTGGCTGAAGTCGAACCGAAGCCTGTCCGGCGCGACCAACGAGCCCGCCTGCCGAACGTGCGGCCCCAGGACCTGCCTCAGCGCGGCGTGCAGCAGGTGGGTGGCCGTGTGGTTCCGCGCCGTGTCCTCCCTGCGAACGGGATCGACGTATGAGTCCACCACTTCCCCCGTGGCGATGGCGCCCTGCGTTACCTTGCCGAAGTGAACGATCACTCCGGGCATGACCTCCTGCGTGTCGTGGACCTCGATCTTGCCCTTCTCACCGACTATCTCGCCGGCGTCGCCGATCTGGCCTCCACCCTCGGGGTAGAAGGGCGTGTCCAACAGCACGATCTCGACATCTTTACCCTGGGTCACTTCATCCACAACTTTATCTTCTGAAATAAGCCCCACGACCGCCGACGAGGACTTCAGCTGATCGTAGCCCAGGAACGTAGTCGCGCCGACGCCCAGGCTCTCGTACACGCGAATCTTGGCGCGGTCGCCGCCGAAGTGCGCTGAGGCCCGGCCTCGCTCTCGCTGCGCCTCCATCTCTCGCTCGAACCCCTCAACGTCGACCTCGACCCCTTGCTCGCGCGCCATCTCCTGGGTCATCTCGAAGGGGAAGCCGTAGGTGTCCCACAGTCGAAAGACGATGTCTCCCGGCAGGTCCTTTGCCCCTTTCAGAGAATCCGACAACAGGGCATAGCCGTTCTCGTAGACCTGCTGGAAGCGCTCCTCCTCCAGCTTCAGGACCGTCAGAACGAAATCCCTGTGATTGCGGAGCTCAGGATATGCTTCGCCCATCTTTTCGATCGTCACCTCGGCTATCTCGCCGAGGAACGGGTCTTCGAGACCCAGGTGCCTCCCGTGTCGAATGGCCCGCCGGATCACCCTGCGAAGGATGTATCCGCGCCCCTCGTTGCCCGGTATTATGCCGTCGGCGATGAGGAACGAGGAGCTTCGCCCGTGCTCGGCGATGGCCGCGAGGGCGTAGTTGGTATCGTGGTCTTGACCCCACTTCTTGCCCGTGATCTCCTCGGCCTTCTTTATGAGAGGCTGAAAGAGGTCGGTCTCGTAGATGGTGGTCACGTCCTGGAGGATGACGGCGGCGCGCTCGAATCCCATGCCCGTATCGACGCTGGGAGCGGGCAACGGCGTGCGTGTGCCGTCCAGGTGGTGGTAGTACTGCATGAACACGAGGTTCCACAGCTCCACGTACCTGTTGCACACATCGCCGTCGTCGTTCATGACGTTGGTGCAGTTTGGACCGCAGCCCTCCTGTAGACAGCCCCTGTCCACTCCGAAGTCGTAGTGCAGCTCGCTGCAAGGGCCGCACGGTCCCTCGTCTCCGGCGGGGCCCCACCAGTTATCCTCGTCGCCGAACCTATAGATCATGTCCGCGGGAACGCCCACCTTTCGCCAAAGGTCGAAGGCCTCGTCGTCCGAATCATGGACCGTCATCGCGAAGCGCTCTCTGGGCAGACCGAGCCTTGTCGTAACGAACTCCAGTGCGAACTCCATCGCCTCTTTCTTGAAGTAGTCGCCGATACTGAAGTTGCCCAGCATCTCGAACATAGTGAGGTGGGTCGCGTCGCCAACCTCGTCGATATCGACGGTGCGAAACGCCTTCTGAGCCGAGGTGAGACGACGGTTGGGCGGAGTAGCCTCTCCGGAAAAATATGTCTTGAACTGGTTCATGCCCGCGTTGGTAATCATTAACGTTGGGTCGCCGACGGGAATGAGCGAGGAGCTCGCCACTCGCAGGTGCCCCTTGCTCTCGAAGTAGCTCAGGAAGGACTCACGAATCTCGTCACCGGTCATGAATTTCATGGAACGCTCTTTCAGTTTTCAGTGGACGTTAGAACTAAGAAACTATCTCAAAAACGTCTATCCAAAAGGGACCATCCTTCGACAAGCTCTCCGCAGCGGCGGAGTCCGGCGATATTCGATTTAGGGAGTCGGACAGGACGAACGGGATTAAAAACCCTATCCGTTTGTGGTGTCCGACTCCCTAACATGTATATTTTCGGACTCCGATTCGTCGGAGAGCTTGTCGAACCATTTTTTGAGTTAGTCACTGAGACAAATGTCGTATATGCCGAAATAGGCGGGAGAAGGCATCCTCAAGCTCCGATTTTAGTGGACGGCTTCGATGGGTGTCAATGAAAGTTCACCTTACCTCCCGCGTCCGTTATAATGGCGGGCGCCGACGGGTAAGGTCGAGGAAAAATCTCAACGAGACGAAAGCAACGTCAGTTGTACCTCAGCAGCCCAATACAGGGTCACATCGTTCCGCCCGTAGTCCCGCGCATGGCGGTGGTCATCGCCGCCCTGCTCTTAGTGCCGGCCATCTACGCCGTCTCGCCGGACAACCCGCTGGTGGAAACGGCGACCGCATGGACGGCGAGCTGGGCCGGCGTCGGGCTGGGGATTCTTGGCGTGTCCACATACGTGAACGGCTCGATACTGGCGTCCGAGGACTTCGCCGTAAACGTCGTGGCGGAATGTCTGGCGCTGGCCCCGATCATGATCTACTCCGGCGCGGTGATCGCTTGTCCGGCAACCCTCAGGGCCAAGGCATGGGGAATAGCCGCCGGTGCGCTGGTGCTGATATTCGTCAATCTGATCAGGATCGTCAGCCTGTTCTGGATCGGCGCCGGCTACCCGGAGTACCTCGACTTCGCTCATCTGCTGGTCTGGCAGTCCGGCATCTACCTGCTGGCCATCGTTCTCTGGCTCTACTGGTACGGAAGGGTTTTTTCCGGCGCTGATACCAGGCTTCTCGTCTTTGCGCTCAGGGCGACGGCGCTGGTCTTCGCTGCGTCCGTAGCCTGGATGCCCTTCGCCGTCCATTACAATCGAGTCCTGATCGAACTCGTGTCGCCTCTCATCGGCAGCGGCGCGACTGTGAGCGCCGCAGGGTCCTCGTTCATATTCGAGACGCCGGGCCTTGTGGCGCCGTTGTATATAGATGGGCTCACGTTGCACTGGGGTTTCATACTACTGACCGCACTGGTCGCGGCCGCAGTTGGCCTCAGCTTGACGAAGCGCCTTCGATGGCTGACGGCGGCAGTGGGACTGATGGCCACGGCGCATATACTCGGCGTTACATCGCTGTCTTACGGGCTAGCCTGGATCGACTCGGCCGCGTCGCCGGAATATGCGGCGGACCTGACCGTCAGCCTCTTTGCCGGCTTCTGGAGCCTGTTTCCATTTGTCGTCGGCGGCGTCTGGGCCTGGCGGTACTGGCAGCCCAGGTCATCGGCGCGTCAAGGCTGAGGACCATCCGCCGACGGCGAGGCCGTATCTTAAGAAAAAGCTATCGCGGACACAGACACACAGGAGGATAAGATGACCAACCCAGACCAGGAGCTGCTCGCTCGTGCGCGGGCCCTGCACGACAAGGTCCCCCTAATCGACGGGCACAACGACCTTCCCTGGCAGTACCGTGACCGAGCCGGCCCAGC
>JADFQF010000183.1 GCA_022561955.1 Chloroflexota bacterium
GGCGGAGAGCAGCAGCGGATCGCAATCGCAAGGGCGCTGGTCCATGAGCCCAAGCTGTTGCTGGCCGATGAGCCTACCGGCAACCTGGACGGCGAGACGGGCCGCGCCGTGATGGACACGCTCGTTAGCCTCGTCAGGCGGAACGGAGGCACGATGCTTGTCGTGACCCACAGCAGGGAGGTCGTCGAGCTGGCCGATCGAGTGTTGGGCCTTCAGGGCGGCACTCTGGTGGACCTCCGGAAGGACAGCGCTCTCGAACTGGCGGAAGAAACAGGGTTGTGAGCGCGATTCTCTGGCGCTCCAGCCTGCGCTACCTCTTTCAACACCCGTGGCAGGTAGGGCTATCCATACTCGGAGTAGCGCTGGGCGTGGCCGTCGTCGTGTCCATAGACCTGGCCAATCAGAGCGCCAAGCGCTCCTTCAACCTCTCGACCGACGCCGTTGCGGGACGCGCAACGCATCTGATCGTCGCCGGACCGTCGGGTCTTCCCGAAGAGGTGTACACGAGACTGCGGGTCGAGGGTGGGATTCGCAATATAGCCCCCGTCGTCGAAGGCTACGCTACGCTGCCCAATCTGCCTGGGCGCACATTCAAGCTTCTTGGAATTGACCCCTTCGCGGAAGCCCCCTTTCGCTCTTACCTGAGCGACGACGCCAACGTCGATATCAGAGCGCTCATAGCCCAGCCGAACACGGTGCTCCTGGCGAAGACCACGGCGGGTGAGGCTGGGCTTGTCCTGGGCCAAGGATTTCAGATGAACGTTGGTGGATTCGACCAGTCGGTCCGGCTCGTGGGCCTGATGGAACCGGCAAACTCACTCAGCGAGCAGGCATTGTCGGATGTCTTCATAGCCGATATCGCGACGGCCCAGGAGCTGCTGCGAAAAGAGGGCCGGTTGAGCAGAATCGACGTCTCCTTGCTGGATTCGGAGGCCGCCGGCCCAACCCTGGAGACCATAAGGGCGATGCTGCCTCCCGGCGTGGAGATTGTTCGGGCGTCTGCCCGCTCGGAGTCCGTTGAGCAGCTAACACGGGCCTTCGATCTGAACCTCAGGGCCCTCAGCATGCTGGCCCTGGTAGTCGGAACGTTTCTGATCTACAACACGATGACGTTCTCGGTCCTACAGCGCAGGGCCCTGATAGGTGTGCTCCGGGCGATTGGGGTGACGCGGCGACAGGTGTTCGCTCTGATCATGGGCGAGGCTCTCGTTATCGGTCTCGTTAGCTCAGTCCTGGGCGCGACCCTCGGCGTCTTCCTGGGCCGAGCCCTGGTGCAGGTCGTCACCAGAACCATAAACGACCTGTTCTTCGTTGTCACTGTTCGCGAGCTCTCCATAGAGCCTTCCATACTTCTGAAGGGCGGCTTGTTGGGAGTGGCCGCGACGCTTATAGCCGCCTTAATACCCGCGATTGAAGCCACATCGGTGGCGACGCGAATCGCGCTGACAAGGTCGGCCATCGAGACCAGGGCGCGTAAGCTGGTACCCGTCGCCTCATTCGGGGGCGGGATCATATTCGCCATCGGCGTCGGCCTGATGCTGATACCCGGCGGGAACCTCGTTTTGAGCTTCGGTGGGATGCTGGCGCTGATGGTCGGCCTCGCCCTGCTCATTCCGCTGGGCGTCGTCCTGGCATCCAGGATGGCCGCGCCAATTATCGGCGGCGCATTCGGCCTCACGGGCAAGATGGCCGCCAGGGACATCTCCCGTTCCTTGAGCCGCTCCGCCGTCGCGATCGCCGCGCTGGCCGTCGCGGTCTCCATTACGGTAGGCATGGGCACGATGGTAAATAGCTTTCGGACGACGGTCGAGAACTGGCTGGAGACGTCACTGGTAGCCGACGTCTACGTCGCGCCGACGTCGCTGTTTTCGAGACGCGTCGAGGCAACGCTCGCCCCCGAGGTGCTACGGCGCATGGCATCCGCGCCGGGGGTCGAAAGCTACAGCACCTATAGAAGCGTGCACGTCATGTCGTCCAGCGGAGAGGTCCAGCTCGTGGCGTTGGGTACGTCGCCCCAGCTATTCAGGGCCTCTCATCGCTTCAAAGAGGGCGACCCGGAGACACTGTGGGACGATTTTGACGCCGGAGACGCCGTGATAATCTCCGAGCCCTACGCCTACCATAACGGTCTGAGTGTCGGTTCAACGATAAGCCTCAAGACAGACACCGGAGATCGCGAATTTCGGGTAAGCGGAGTCTATTACGACTATGCCAATAGCCGGGGCGCGGTAATGATGAGCCGCAACGCCTACGATCTGTACTGGGACGACGACGGCGTGTCGTCAATTGGCCTCTATGCGTCTGCGGGGTCCGACGTCGATGCACTGGTCGAGTCGTTACGGGGTGTAGCCGGTGAGGGCCAGAGCGTCATTATTCGGTCCAACGCCTCGCTTCGGGAGGCGTCGCTGGAGGTATTTGACCGTAGCTTTGCCATCACCTCCGTGCTGCGGGTCCTGGCGATGATAGTTGCCTTCGTGGGAGTGCTCAGCGCCTTGATGGCCCTTCAGCTCGAACGCGCCCGGGAGCTGGGAGTGCTTCGAGCCCTCGGATTCACACCGGGGCAGGTCTGGGGCCTCGTTACCACTCAGACGGGCCTGATGGGGCTTCTCGCCGGCCTGTTCGCGCTGCCCATGGGCCTGGTCATGGCGGCCGGCCTGGTATTCGTCGTGAACCGACGCTCCTTTGGCTGGTCCCTTCAGATGGACGTGCCGGCTGGAATACTAATCGAGGCCGTCGTCCTGGCAGTCGTTGCGGCGCTTGTAGCGGGCATATACCCCGGAATTCGAATGGCCAGATCGTCCGCCGCAGACGCCCTGAGGGGAGAGTGACCGATAACGAGCTTTGACAAAGCCTGACATTACTTATAAGGTTGGATGTAGGAGGAGATGAATTGAACGTTTCACTTACTCCCCAGCTTGAGAGTTTCGTAAGGCAGAAAGTAGAGTCCGGGCTATATGGCTCGGCCAGCGAGGTCGTACGCGAAGCCCTTCGTCTTCTTGGCGAACGAGACAGGCGTATAGACGCCCTTCGACAGGATATCAGGGATGGGCTCGCGAGCGGCCCATCCGCTCCGCTCGATATCGAAGCTATTAAGACGGAAGGCCGAAGGCGTCTTGGACAAGGTCAGCCGATCGCGGATTGATGCCGTCGATCGAAAGCACTCCAAGAGCGCAGGCCGATCTGCTCGAGATTTGGCTGTACACGGCGAATAACAATCGCTCAGCCGCTGACGGTCTCCTGTCGCGAATCGAAGAGATACTCGAAATGTTGGCCCAACATCCTCTGATTGGCAGAAGCCGTGAAGAGCTGGCGCCGGACCTTCGCAGTTTTGCCGTCGGGAGCAACATCATATTCTACCGACCCTTAGACGACGGAGTCGAAGTCATTAGGGTGCTTCACTCCTCGAGAGATCTCGGCATTATCTTTTAGGTTGCTGGCCAACGATTGAGAAAAGTAATTGTCCCTCTGCTGCTTACCTCTATCATCGGCCTGGTTCTCGCAGGCGCGATTGCTCTAGGCCGCGCCAACGAAACCGCCGATATCCGAGCCGAGTTGTCTGTGATTAAGGCCTTGAGCTCGGGTGTAGATGATGGCTTCACCCGTGTCGTCGATGCTAGGAAATTCTCGTTCCCCGAAGACTATGGCCCGCACCCGGATTACGGCGTCGAGTGGTGGTACTATACCGGGAACCTGGAAACGGAGGGAGGCCGACACTTCGGCTTCGAGCTCACCTTTTTCAGAATCGGTCTGGACTCGGACCCCGACGCGCGCCGGTCCAGCTGGGGCGCATCCCAGCTATACATGGCCCACCTTGCCCTCACGGATGTGAGCAGCGACAAGTTCTATTTCTTCGAGCGTTTCAGCAGAGGCGCACTGGAGCTTGCGGGCGCCGAGGCCTCTCCCTTCAGGGTGTGGCTCGATGACTGGTCCGTGGAGTCAACCGGGCCTGAAGCCCTGCCATTCAGGTTGGCGGCGAGCGAAGAAGCCGTCGCCATAGACCTCGTTCTGAACAGCGCCAAGCCCATCGTGTTGCAAGGCGACCGCGGTCTCAGCCAGAAGTCTTCCGGGATTGGCAACGCGTCCTACTACTACTCCATGACCCGCATGCCGACCGAGGGTACGGTCCGAATCGGTGGGGAGAGTTTCCGGGTGACGGGAGATAGCTGGATGGACCGCGAGTGGAGCACCAGCGCACTGTCCGACGAACAGGTGGGCTGGGACTGGTTTGCGCTTCAGCTTTCTGATGGGCGAGAGGTCATGTACTACCAGATGCGCCTGCGGGATGGCGGCATCGGCCCCTTCAGCAGCGGTACGCTGGTCTCGGAAGACGGAGCGGCTCGTCGCATCGGGCCGGAGGATGTCCGGATAAGTGTCGAGGAGCGTTGGCAGAGTCCCTTGGGCGGGTCACCCTACCCATCCCGCTGGCGGTTCCGCATACCCTCCGAGGGTCTGGATGTCGAGATCACTCCCTACATCCAGGGGCAGGAGTTGGACGTTTCGGTCCGCTACTGGGAAGGGGCGGTCCATGTACGAGGCACGTCGGCCGGCGCGCCCGTGACCGGGGACGGCTACGTGGAGATGACCGGATACGCTTCACCCTCGGCTAAGGCCATCCCGTATAAGGGAATGGCACTTGCCGTGCCTTAGCGCCTACCAGAGGACCGCTACGAA
>JADFQF010000002.1 GCA_022561955.1 Chloroflexota bacterium
TCGCGCTAAACTCCGTGGCCAACGGCAGAATTCTACGAGAGACACCGATCGAGGAGCTCTACATTCAGCCGTCGGCGGGTGACGGCGGCGGAGCGCTCGGTGCCGCGCTGGTTGGCTGGCACGGAGCCCTGGGCAATACCAAGAGATTCGTAATGGACCACGCCTACTGGGGTCAGTCCTACGGCGACGGCGAGGTCGAGAGGGCCATAAACAAGGCCGGATTCAATTTCACATACATTGACGAGGAGAGCCGGCTCCTGGACGCCACCGTGGACCGAATGGTCGACGGAAAGGTCATCGGCTGGTACCAGGGCAGGTTCGAATGGGGACCGCGAGCGTTGGGCAACAGGAGCATCATCGCGGACCCTCGTAAGCCGGAGATCAAGGACATAGTAAACAACAAGATCAAGTTCCGCGAGCCCTTCCGGCCCTTCGCTCCCTCCGTCCTGGTGGACAAGGCCTCGGATTACTTCGAGGTCGAGAACGTCGAGGATTCCATGCCGTCCAGGTTCATGCTTCTCGTGGTGCCCGTCAAGGACTCCGAGCGGGATACCGTACCGGCGGTCAGTCACATGGGTACGGCAAGAATTCAGACGGTACATGAGGACACGAACCCGCTCTACTACAAGCTTATCGACAAGTTTGGGCAGGCGACAGGCGTTCCGGTAATCTTGAACACCTCCTTCAACGTGAAGGGAGAGCCCGTCGTCAACACGCCTGAAAACGCCCTCGATACGTTTGCCAAGAGCGGCATCGACACCCTGGTCATGGGCAACCATATCGTAGACAAGCCCTAGATGGGCCTGTTCGCACACGTGGATTCATAAGGCAAGATTGGTCCTTCCAGGAGGATTTGACAATGAAGGTACTTCGAGAGATCGGCGACAAGTTCGGCATCGCAGGTGAGCTGCTGGGCTTCCTCTGGCATCGAAAGATGTGGTGGGCCATCCCCATGGTCGCAGTCATGCTGTTCTTCGGCCTCATCA
Source organism: Chloroflexota bacterium (assembly GCA_022561955.1). The sequence goes on from JADFQF010000002.1 coordinate 987, forward strand.
TCGTGGTCGGCAGCGCTACCGGCGTAGGCCCGTTCATCTACACACTGTTCTAAGAGATCTGAGATGGGGCGGGGCGGACGCCGAGGTCTCTCGGCCATGACCGCCCCTAATCTCTGGTTTCAGACGGTGCCTATTACATCAGACCGCCGGAGCGCTATCGGGAGTAGAGGATGACAAGAAGGCTTAAAGCCCCGGTAATCATAGCCGCGCTCTGCATTCTGGCCATCTTGGTGATAGAGCAGCTTGCGCGGTCCGTAGCCCTGCCGCTGATCAGCAACATTCGTCACAGCAGGCAGGCCGAAAGCCCGGTATATATCGACGCAGAGTTCGATGCCACCACGCTGGTCGCTGAAATAAGCGAGGCTAACGGCATACGATACGAGCCGTACGTCATCTGGAAGCGCAAGCCCTATATCGGGTCCCTGGTCAACGTGGACCGGGATGGAAATCGCGTCACCAACTTCAACTCAGACGAACCGGACGCCTTGAAGATCTGGATGTTTGGGGGATCAACGGTCTGGGGATGGGGCGCGCCCGATTTCCAAACGGTTCCCAGCCAGCTGTCCAGGAGCCTGAACCAGGACTGGGGCGTCGATACCGTCATAACGAATTTTGGCGAAGACGGCTACGTCTCGACGCAGGAGATGATCCTGTTTCTCAGGGAGCTGCAGTCGGACAGAAGGAAGTACGTGGTTATCTTTTACGATGGCGCGAATGACGCCGCCGCCGCGGCCCTGTGGCCACAGATCCCGGGCGTTCACCAGAACCTGTCCAGCATTAAGAGCAAGCTGGAAGACAGGAAGCGAACGTTTTCTTCCCGGATTCGTAAGTTGGCCATATTCAAAGTGTTGAACATAGCACTCAGACAGATCGGCCTGGACACGAATGCCGGTATACCTGCTGGAACTGCCCTGGCCGCAGGAAGGGAAGACGATACAGCGCTCACCGCGCGTCGCGCCTTCGACATCTTGCTGCAGAACCGCAAAATCGTCTCGGCCCTGGAAGATGCATACGGTTTCAGATCTCTGTTCATGTTTCAACCGGCACTGGGCATAGGGGATAAGCCGCTCTCCTCGGAAGAGGAATCCCTGTACGCGATTTCACTGGCGAGGCCGGAGGGCTACGCGCTCAGGATGGGCGCGCTGATGCGGCCGGAGCTGCTTCGTTATTTGGACAGCGAGTCAGCCGCAGACAACATTTTCGATATGGGCAATGTGTTCGAGAATACGCCCCAGGCGGTCTATCTAGACTGGGCACATCTTTCCGGAGAAGGCAACAGGCTGGTCGCGGAAAAGATGTCGGGAATACTGCAAGGAGTTCTCTGCGACGATGCGCCGCCAAACATGAGCCAGAGGTCCATCTCGCAGATTAGCGCCGCTTGCGGGTCAATGTGGAAGGCATCTTCTTGATTTTCAATGTCGTACATGTCTGCGAAGGTCCAACAGACCATGCTTAACATGAGAGTGAACATTGGCCACAGGCGGGGAGGAAGGGACAGTTGAAGAGGTCGACAATCACGGCTGTAATCTTGATGCTGCTTGCCGCCGGCGTGTCGTGCACCTTTCTCGGCGGCGGTCGGACCGACGGGGGAGACGCCTCGCAGAACTCGCCGTTTTCGACTGCACGAAGCGCTTCGTCTCCATCGAACGCCCCCGAAGAGGCCAACGGCGTGGCACCCTCCAGTCTTGAGGCAACGGCACCAGGCCAATTTAACGACGACAGCGGCCCCTTCCTCGTTTCTTCGAACGCAATGGTCAATGTCGCTCTGCCCGCGCACCAGAAACGCGTATTCCGCGCTCCGGACGGTACTATCGCCGTTCTCTATCATCGTGTGCATCCAAAGAGCCGAGAGCTCAGCGAGATCGTGCTCACGCACTCCCACGACGGCGGCCGCACCTGGGAGGGCGAAATTGCGATTAGCACAGAGGCTGCGCAGGCCACCTACTCCGGCATATCCGATGCAGACGGCAACATATTCGTTGCCTATGGAAGTCATGCACCCGAGAGCCGCGGCGGCGCCATTAAGGTCCGAAAGCTCTCGTTTTCCGAAGAGCTGCACGCCTGGACGCTGGGAACCGAGCAAGCTGTCCTCCTCGATTGGCCGGGCCGCGGTGCGTCATTTCCCGTTCTGGCCTTTACCGGCACCCGCCTATGGCTTGCGTACCGCTACTACGACGGGAACGGCTACTTCATAAGCGTCCAGTATGCCGACCCCGACGCTTCATATGATTATCCTGATTCTAGCTGGAGCAGCCCCTTCCAGGTCAGTCGTACAACAGGGGACCAGGGCATTTACGCGTTGCTAGTGCCTCATGACGCCAGGCTGAGCATATTTTCCTCTCAGAATAATATTGGTGCGGGAGGGGGCCAATCAGGCATCATCTGGCGCATGTTAGATGATCCGCAGCGGCGGCCCAACGAGTGGCGGGAAGCCTTCGCACTGTTCCGCACAGAAATTAGAGGCCAGGAGACGACCTTCTCCGCGATCGCCGATGACCTCGGAAACATCCACCTTGTCACCGGCAAACAGGGACTGTTCTCGGCCTATCTTAGATACGACGGCTCCGACTGGAGCAGACCAACCCAGCTGGCCGTCAATGGCGTTTTTTCCGTTTCTCTGGCGAGGGACGGAGAGGAGACTTGGGCCCTGTGGAACAAGGTCGAACCCAACGGCGCCAACAGGATAATCGCCCGTCGGTGGCAACCCGATATTGGATGGGCAAGGACGTCTGATTCGCCTTGGCAAGAACAGTTTGGAGTGGAGTTACCCTCCGTTCTCTGGTACAGGTCGGCCAGCGGCGGCTATTCCGACATAACTAGGTATGCGACCATCTCCGGGGGCGCCGGCCCGGCCACCGTGGTTTCCAAGTTCCTCAAACGGGCCGAAGACGCCATTTACGTCAGAGATGACAGCAAGTTCAACTACGTGCCCTTCAAGCTGGTCTCGCTGGGTAGTGTGGTCCCAGACATATCCTTCGAATATTGGGACGGCTCTCACTGGTCGCCTCTAACGATGGCCCCTGAGCTGATCAACGGCGTCGGGACGGCGCGTGTATCCGATGTCGGGTTCGTTCCACCGCAGGACTGGCAACCCACCCAGGTCAACGGCGATTCAGGGTTCTTTGTAAGGTTGAAGCGGGACGGACTGAGGCCGACTGTCTCGAACCTGCTGCGTATCGACTCCTCTCAGCGGGTCTTCGGCCCCCTGGCTAACAGCTCGATTGCAGGCGTCGTGGACGTCCTGTGGTCGGAGTCCAACCAGGACTCGGACCGTGGCCGGCTATGGTATGGCGTCGTATCACCGGATGGCACGTACCCCGCTGGCGGAACGCCCGAGCACGAACATAAAGTTGAACCAGCCGTCCAGCGCGGTCTATCGAGGGCGTCTGACGGGCCCGTTCCGTTGCCGCCGGGATCCCCCAGGCAATATACGCAGGTATCTCTGGACACTGAGGAGACTCACGAATATCAGCTTCTGGACGGTCAGGTCCGATACGTGAAGATACTGGAAACCGAGCTGGTGGAGCAGTCCCCTGAGGGGGTGACCATTTGGGCGACGGCTACGGTAGAGGTCTCCGGCCCTGGAATTGAACCTGAGAGGGCAGTCATCCCCGCCGCATATTTCCAGGCACCCGTAATACTCAACAGCGTTCGCATCTATGTTGAGATAACCAGGGAATTCAACGACTTTCAGTTGACGGAAGGCGGGGCTACGACAGGCTCGGCCCGGCTGATGCTGAGTGACGCCAGGTTTAGCCTGACCGATCTGACCCAGTATAGCTATCCCTTCCCTGGAACCGTATGGGGCCTCGGCGCCCTAAATAGCTATTATCAGGGCCTTAGCGGCACCGGCGGCAAACTGCGCCACAGAGCATATTTCAGACAGGCAATGCCCTCCGGTCTCGACTTTCGCGCATGGCGCCAAGGCGTTTTGCAATTGGGTTTAAAGGAAGGATGGGAGTTCTCTATCACCGACGCGAGAGACGGCCTGTCCAACGATTGGCATTTTGCAGCTCCGTTCGAGCCCTCAGATACGGACAGAATCGGCACCCGCATCGAAATGGGAGAAAAGGTCGGCACGGTAGGCGGACCCAATGACGTCGTTATTATCAAGTGGGGAAGGGAAGCCAGCTACGACTGGGCTCCCCTTCTCGCTGAATGGTACGTGGCAAATGCCTCCCCGATCGAAAGGAGCTACGTTAAAGACTGGCTCGTCCTTGGGCCAATCGACTCGCCAACCAGGTCTCGTTCTTTGCCTCAATCGGACGATGGGGAAGGGTTCGTATCACCTCTCGAGATGGAGTTTCTGCCGCAAGAGGCTGCGGTTACCCCGATCGCGGGCGATCAAGTCGGCGATTCATTGGCCTGGAGGCGCTACGACGGCATAGTTCCGGGCGTCATCGACGTAACAGAGGCCTTGAGCGACTTTCCTAACTCGGGCTGGGCAAGGATCGACGGCAAAAATGCCAACAGTGTGGCCTACTTTGCTACTTACCTTTACAGCCGTTTCTTCCAGAACATCGTCCTGAACGTCGGAAGCAGTGATGCGATCAAGGTCTGGCTAGGCGAAGAGGTCGTCCTCGACAAGGACACGTTCGTTCGGGTCAAAAGGAAGTCCGACTGGAGCATATTGCCCGACCAGTATCAGGCCGCGGTGGAGTTGCAGCCCGGCTGGAACAAGGTGCTAATCAAGCTCAGCCAGGGAAAAGCAGATTTCAGAGGCATTCAGGCGCCCCAGAATGGATGGCAACTTTCCTTCAGAGTTTCGGACTCAGGCGGACGACCCGTTAATTCTGTCGTGGTCAGCCCTGAAAAAGACCTTTCCGCGGACCCGATGGCCAGGTTTGCGATACCGGAAGGCAGACCTCGGTTTGCCGAAAGGGTGAGGCCGCCGGAGCGCGTTCAAGAATGGCCTGAAGTGGCGAACCTTGAAATCGGCGAAAGCGTCAACTACACCCTTCGTGACGGCTCCCTGAGAACTGTAACGCTACTGTCTTACGAGGTGGTCATCCCCAGGCACAAAGTCCAGGCGACCGTGAGTGTTAGCAGCGATGAAAAGGTGGAGATCCACACGGTGGAGGTGGCCTTGGCCGCGGTCCCGGTGTCCATCAACGGCGTCAGGATTTATGCCTACGCCTGGAAGGATGCGAGGCAATACGGATTCGAATCCGGTGACTCGGCGTTCCCACTGGCGATTGGCAAGGATATCGCATTGGCCCTTAGCGACGCGCAATACACGATGTTTCCAAACATGGACTCGTATGTGTATCCCTTCGATTCGGCGTTCCACGAGAACGGGAACATGAAGACGTTTCTGGCGTCCGACCCCGGAAATTCCACAACGGAGCTAGTGGGCCATTCGGGCTTCGACATACACGCCCCTCCGGATGCTTCGCTGGTTGCCATGCATGACGGCACCGTCTGGTACAAGCCGGCCCAGGTGATACTGTCTACCACGACGGGCGAAAAAAGCGACCCCGTACGGTGGTTCTGGTCCCACGTGCCCGACTCCTTTGGTTCCGCGACCGTGCCGAACGGGACGTTCGTAAAGAAGGGGACTCCGCTGGCTTTGGGTGGTTCTCATATGGAGGCGCCCGGAGGTTTTGACTTCGGCTCCTTCATGTTTACGACCGAGATCTGGAACAACCAGCATAAGACAGATTATCCGACTCCCAGATACTGGCTCGTTCTTGGTCCCTACGATGGCTCGATTGACACGAACAACATGACCGCGAATGAGAGCCGCGACTTGCCGTCCACTTTCCTCCCTATGGAAGGCTCGCCCGACTATCGGAACGATCGTAGTTGGAAATTCGGAGATAACATGGTGAACAGCATAGTAAACATAGGGGAATTGCTGAGCGAATCGCCGTTTTCGGGACTCGAGGACAGGGAGAATCTGAACGCGGTCGCCTACGCGGCAACGTATGTATATTCGCCTGAGAACCATACGACCGACGGGCAGATATGGCTGAAGTGGGGCGCGAGTTTCGGATCTAAAGTCTGGCTGAACGGCAAGACTATTATAGACAACACTGCTTCCCTCGAGGGACACAGGTTCAACACATATACCGACGGCCGCCCTCTGATTATTGACGAATTCGCGGCAGGACTGCCGCTGAAGAAGGGCTGGAATACCCTTATCGTCAAGGTGAACCAGGGCTCTCGCGCAAGCAGGGCCTGGCGCTTCTCTGCGAAGATCGGCGACCTGGAAGGCAACAGCATTCCCGGCCTCCAATTCAGCACTCGCAACATTAGCCTTAGAGTGGACCCTACCGAGGATGATTCGGTCTCGATATCCTGGGACCGACCGGTCTATCACGGCACGAACGTAACCGGCTATAGGTTGGACGTGGCGACGGACGCCGCCTTTACAGACCTGCTGGCGGATGACTCGAATATCGGCGATGTGACCACGTATAAATTCCAGGGATTGGCCTCCGGCAAGACCTATTTCATAAGGGTGAAACCATATAACGATTGGGAGCTCGGAGGTAGCGTCTACTGGCAGCACTTCGACGCGATCGAAGTGGAAGGACGGAGCGGCGCGCCCAACGGCTTCAGCCCAGTCGTGGCTGATGCCCCCAGCGCGGTCGTGGCTGATTCCCCCAGCGCAGTCGTGCCGGAGGCCACGAACGCGCTCGTGACAGATGCCGACGATGTTGTCCCGGAGGAGACCTCGGACACGGCCACTGCCGACGAATCCGACGATCTTTCGAAGCCGGCCTTCCGGCGAGCGGACCCTTCAGTCGACGGTTGGCTCAGCGTCAACGGAAATCGCATCGTGGGCGAAGATGGGACACCGGTAATTCTGCGGGGCGTGAACTTGGAGAATCGAGAGTGGGAGTGGGCGTCTTTACGCACGCTGAAATTCGAGCGGACTGCAATTCCGGTCGCGGCCGGAGAGCCGCCGTTTGGCTGGGGTGCGAACCTGATTTCCATTGCCATTGCGTCCGGTCCCGTCAACAGGGAGGTAAGGACGTATATGAATTTCCTGGATGAGCTCGTCTCTATTTCCAGAGAGAACGGCGCATACATCCTGCTCTCGTATCGATACCCAGAACCCAACGACGACCAACCGAATGAACCCGACAACGACGCCGAGCGTGCGATGGCCTTGCTCGCCGAAAGATACGAGAGTGACCCGACCGTGCTTTACGGCCTGCAGGTCGAGCCCCACGACGTGATCTGGAGGGATCTCAGGCCGCGATTTACGGTGATGGTGGATGCCATCAGAAGCAAGAACAAAAGGGCGCTAATCGCGATACCAGGCACGAACTGGGGACGGGACATCAGTCACGCGATCGATAATCCGATTAAACGGGACAACCTGGTCTACAAGACGCATCCGTATGACGATTGGTCGACTATTCAGCGAGATTACGACCTGGAAGCTGTTGCCAAGAGGGTGCCCGTCCTGATAGGCGAGTTCGGGGCCGGACCATCCATGGACTTCGATGACTTAGAGAGCCTTCTGGATTTCGCGGAAGAGCGAGGTATCAGCTGGGCGGGCTGGCTGTTCCACGACAAGGGCTGTCCCTGCATGCTAGAAGATTCTGAAGACTTCTCAGTAACAGAATACGGAAGAATCGTGAAGGAGCGACTTCAGTTAGCCGCAATGGCCAACTGATTCGGCTAGAGCTCCCCAATGGCTCCATCAAGTCGATGCGAGTGGTGTCGATGGGACCCGTACTAAGCGACTAGTACTTCTGATTACGGGGTTTCCGTCGTAAGCGGTCTGACCGCAAATTGCTACAGGGGTATCTAATATAGACGTGCAAGCTAATTTGAAGCCCAGGACCCGCGCCGCGGAAGTGCGCGATATGGTGCCGCATGACCTCGAAGGGGTGCTCACGCTCTACCGAGAGGTCTTCGGCCACGCATATGCCGAGCGCTTCGAGGCCCGCTACTCGTGGGCTCACGGCGACAATCTCTACCCCGACGATAGCCCGAAATGGGTCGTGGCGGACGGCGATAGGATCGTGGGCTTCTTGGCGGCGATGCCCCTGCCCTACACGATAGCGGGACAGCGTGTCATCGCGCACACGACCTGCGACTACATGGTGCATCCGGATTTCAGGTTCCACGGCATCAAGCTGATGAAGCAGTTCTTCTCGGAATGCGCAAACTGCGTCACCTGTGACGATATCGAGGCAACGAAGAAGGTCACCGAGTGGCTCGGGGCCAAGACCGTAACACCCATGGTCACCTACCTCAAGGTCCTGAATGGCCGTGCGCTGGCGGCGTCGACCCGGTTGGCCGGCCTTCCCGAGATCGTATACGCGTCGGGAACGGCCCTGCTAAAACTCGCGGATAAGGCGCTCATGGCCGGAAGCGGAGGCGTCCACGTCGAGAACGTCGGCGATTTCGATTCCCGCTTCGATGAGTTTTCAGACCGGACCGCCAAAAATATCCCGGCAACCGTCGCCAGGGACCGGGACTTTCTGCGGTGGCGATACGGGGAAAAATCGCCGCACTCCAGTCGGGACATAGCCGTCGCTACCTCCCGGGACGGCTCGATGCTGGGCTACGCGATTACCTACATGTCGTCGGAAGAGAGGCCCACCGGCTACGTGCTGGACCTGCAGGCCGAACGGGGTCCACATGAGATAAGGGTGACACGCAGCCTCCTGGCTCATGCGGCGAGAACGCTCAGGGCCCGGGGCGCGGTAACAATGAAATACCACGCCGTCGATGCCCCGGACTCGACGACCGAATCGCACATGAAGCGCATGGGGTTTCTCACTAGAAATCGAACGAACCGGGTGCTGATGGTGAAGTTCTCGGACCCGGCATTGCAGGAGATCGCCGAGCAGCCTCGCAATTGGAATTACAGGTATGGAGACGCCGAGGTCAGCCACTCGCTGGCCTGATGGCTTCGGCGCTCGATTATAAGAGAGGTCAAAGTGGAAGTTAAGACGTTGATCAAGGGACACATTCTGAACGAGATCATTCAGAATAGCGACCTACAGATTGGAGACGACACTCCGCTCATCGACGAGGGTTATCTGACCTCATTGCAGGCCGTCGAGCTGGTCATGTTCTTGGAAGACCAGTTCGAGGTGGAGATCGACCCGATAGAGGTGGACGAGGAGAACTTCCGAGACCTGACGAGCATAACGCAGCTCATCGAGGGCAAGTTGGCGTAGCATGTTGCACCCGGAATTCACCATAAACCATATGCTCCTGAACGTCCTGGAAAGGTCTCCGGACAAGGTATATATCGTGGAGGGCGATCGACGTTTCTCTTATGGCATGCTGGAGCGCCAGGCCTCTTCCCTGGCCCATGCCCTGAAGCAGCACGGCATCGTCCGCGACGACAGGGTGGGCATCTACCTGGACAAGAGCTGGGAGGCGGTCGTCTCGATCATGGCCGTCGTGCAGGTCGGCGCGGTGTTCGTAAACATCGGCCCCCTCCTGAAAGAGCCGCAGGTCCGCCACATCATGAACAACTGCGGCGTAAAGCTGCTGATCGCGGACGCAGACAAGGTCGAGGGATTGACCCTCCCCGAGCTGGACGTGGCATTCTACAGGGGCAATTCTCGGCCCGAATGCAGCTGGGCCAAGGAATGGGTCCCGCTGGACGAGGCCTTCAATTCCGGCGCGGAGTGCCCGTCCGTCACGCCGGCGAATGAGAGAGACCTGGCCACGATAATCTACACCTCCGGCTCGACAGGCCTTCCCAAGGGCATCATGATAAGCCACAGGAACCTGGCCGCGGGCGCGCAGATAGTCTCCTCGTACCTGGAAAATACCGCGGACGACCGACTGATCTGCGCCCTGCCCATCAATCTCGACTACGGGCTGAACCAGCTTACCACGATGCTGCGAGTCGGCGGCACCGTCGTCCTTCAGCGGTCGCTGCTTCCGGGCGAGATCCTGAAGACGTTGCGGAACGAGCGCATAACGGGCATGGCCGGCATGCCTCCCCTATGGACGATACTGTTGCAGTGCAGGCGCAGCATCGAGCGGGAGCCGCTTCAGCACCTTCGCTATCTGAGCAACTCCGGCGGGACCATTCCTCAGACGAATCTGGACACGCTGCGAGATATGCTTCCCGATACCAAGATATTTCTCATGTACGGACTTACCGAGGCCTTCAGGGCCACGTATCTGCCGCCGGAAGAGATCGATCGCGGCCCGGAATGCATTGGCCGGGCGATTCCCAATACCGACATTCGCATCGTCGACCAGGATGGACATGAGGTCGCGCCGGGCGAAGAGGGCGAGCTCATTCAGAGGGGCCCGACGGTCGCCCTGGGCTACTGGGGAGACGAGGAGAAGACGGCCTCCGTATACCGTCCCAACCCGCTGGGGCCACCAGAGCTGGCGCACCACGAGCAGGTCGTCTACTCCGGCGACCTCGTGAGGCGAGGCGACGACGGCTATCTTTATTTCCTTGGCCGAAGGGACGAGCTAATAAAGACGCAGGGATACAGGGTCAGCCCGGGTGAGGTGGAGAGCCTGCTCACCGGGATACCCGAGGTCTCCGAGGCGGTCGCCTTCGGAAGGCACGACGACATGATGGGACAGAAGATCGTGGCTATCGTTTCGACCCTCAACGGCGCGGACTGTAGCTCCGAGTACATTCGCCGGAGCTTCAGTGAGAACGCACCTCATTACATGGTGCCCAAGGATGTTCATATCATTGCCGAGCTTCCCAAGACGGCCACGGGGAAGATAGACAGGAGCGCTCTGAAAAATGAGTACGCAAGCTGAGAAGATAGGGCTGATACGGCAGAGGCTCCAGGGTGGAAGCGGGGATGAGCTTGCGATAGAGCACGTTCCCGTCAGCGTGATAGCCGACGAGGTGGGCACGCCCTTTTACGCCTACAGCGGAGGCGCGCTTTCAGACCAGATACGGCGCGTATCCGCGGCGTTGGGCGACGACGTGCACGTGATCTTTTCCGTCAAGTCCAACCCCAGCCTCGGCATATGCCAGCTAATTTCCGGACAGGGCGTGGGTTGCGAAGTGGCCTCCATCGGCGAGCTCATTCTTGCTCAGAAGGCCGGCTTTCCCTCGGATAAGACCCTGTTCATCGGCCCCGGCAAGACCGACGAAGAGCTCGAGGAGGCGGTCAGGCTCGGCATAAGGGCCGTCATCGTCGAGTCGGGACGAGAGCTCGAGAGACTCGCCGAAATAGCATGCAGGCTGGGCGCCGTGGCCAACGTCGGCATCAGGGTAAACGTCGCGTCCCAGGTGAAGGGCTACCAGATGAAGATGGGCGGTGGCGCGCAGCAGTTCGGCGTCGACGAAGAGGCGCTGCCGGAGCTGCTCGCCGCGTTCAGAGACCGGCCCGGCGTCAATATCGAGGGTCTGCACGTGTACGCAGGCAGCCAGATGTTCGACGTCGAGGCGCTTCTGGAGCACTGCCGATATGTGGCGGACCTGGCAATCGAGATGGCGGGCCTGCTGGAACGCCCCCTGGGCTTCGTCGATTTCGGCGGCGGCTTTGGCATCCCCTACTTTGAGAAAGACTCCGAGTTCGATCTGGACTCCTTCGGCGACGGCTTCAGAGGGCTCATCGATACCTGCAAGCAAGACAGCCGCCTGGCCGGCGCGGACTTCGTCATCGAGCTGGGCCGATACCTCGTGGCCGAGTGCGGGGTATACGTCACCAGGGTCCTGGACGTCAAGAAATCACGGGAGAAGACCTTCGCCATTACCGACGGCGGCATGAACCATCACGTGGCCGCCACCGGCAACTTCGGGCAGGTCTTCAGGAAGCCTTACCCCCTGGCGGTCGTCAACAAGATGGAAGCGGCCGGCGGCGAGCCGGTATCCGTCGTGGGGCCGAACTGCACACCCCTCGACGTCTTCGGCCAGAACCTCTCTCTGCCCGAGATCCAGGAAGGCGACCTAATCGGCGTCTTTTACAGCGGCGCGTACGGCTATAGCGCCAGCAGCATGGGCTTTCTGAGTCATCCGACGCCCGCGGAGGTCCTGGTAACGGACGGCAAGACTTATCTGCTGCGGGGCGCAGGCGACGCCGACCATGTCTTGAATGGGCAGCACTCTGTTATCGGTGACGGCGCCTCTGTCCTGGATATCGCCGCCGGGGCGATAGTCTGATCGTCTCTAAACGGCCCGAATTGGCAGACCACAAGCTAGGCCTTTTTGGTGGCCTGTTTCGTACACATGAGGGAAGTTGGCAAAGGCCTCTGAAGATAATATAAGATTAATGGCGGAGTCCGACTACACCCGCGAAGGCGCGATACTCAGACAACAAGAACGGTCGGACAAGACCACTAAAAATACAACGGGTAATTTCGAATGACGAAGCCCTCGACCACAACTGAAAAAAGGATAGTCTTCGGTGTAATTGGCAACGACATCCATGTCGTCGCAAACAGAATTCTTGCGCTGAGCCTGAAGGACGCGGGATTCCGTGCCTTCAATCTTGGCACACACAACATGGCCGAAGACTTCGTCGCCGCCGCCATAGAGGTGGAGGCCCACGCCGTGCTGGTCTCCTCGCTGAACGGTGAGGGCGAGCACTGGTGCGTCGACTTTCGCCGGCGGTTCGAAGACGCCGGCATGCCCGATATGCCTCTGTACATCGGCGGCAACCTGGTCGTCGGTGACCGCGACGAGGAGGAGGTCGTATCGACGTTCAAGGCCTACGGCTTCGATAGGGTCTTCTACAGAAGCACCGATTTCAACGAGGTGCTGAATCTGCTGAGTCAAGACGTGGAACGACTATCGAATGCCGGCCGTTCAGCGGGTGCTTCGGTGCCCGCGAAGGTCTGAGCAAGGCTTTCTTCAACATGACCTCAACGACGGTCCGCCGCACCTGGCGGACTATTACCATACGGAGAGCGTGACAGATGGCGGTCCCTAACAAGCACAGCGTTCTCGACGGCTTCGAAATATACAGGGAGCAGGTCCTCTCCCAGCCCTGGGCCGACGGACTTCGCGCCGACGAGGTGTCCGAGTACCTCAAGGGGCTGGCGGACTATCGCTTCGCGTCTCTGAGCTACAGGTCGGAGCACCCCTACCCTTACCTACAGCCCAGGGGCGGATATCCGACCTTCGAGAAGCAGAAGGCGCTTTCCGAGGCCCTGGATGAGGCCGGCGCGGACTTCATACCGCTAACGATCGACAGCCACACGCGGCACAACGACTACTCGAAGGCGGACCAGCTACTGCGCGATAGCCTGGAGGAGGGCAAGGACCTACTCAACGGATATCCTCTCGTATGCCACGGCTACGAGTCCACGCGGAGGCTCTACGAGAACGTGCAGAAGCCCATCTGCCTGCGTCACGGAACGCCGGATGCACGACTTCTTGTCGAGACGGCGATCGCCTCGGGCCTGACCGAGATCGAGGGAGGCGGCCTCGTTTACAGCCTGCCTTACTCCGAGAACTTCCCGATAGACCGCTCGATCATCTACTGGCAGTACGTCGACAGGCTGTGCGCCGAGTACTCCACGCCCGAACGACCAATTCACCGCGAGTCCTTCGGTCCGCTGTCCGCCACGATGGTGCCTCCGATGATCGTCATCGCCGTCGAGCTCATCGAGCTGCTTCTGGCCGCCGAGCAGGGCGTGAAGTCATTCAGCGTGAGCTTTGGTCAGACGGGATCATTCTCTCAGGACATCGCCCTCGCGAAGGTGCTGATGAGCATGGCGAGGGACTATCTGGACCGATTTGGATTTTCAGACGTTGACGTGTATCTCGTCTATCACCAGTGGATGGGGGATTTCCCCATGGAGCGAGACAAGGCGGGCGACCTGATCGCCATGTCCGCCGTCATCGCTCGTCTGGCCAGGGCGGACAAGATCATCGTGAAGACCCGCGATGAGGCCCTGGGCCTGCCCACCGCGCAGTCCAACTGTGACGCGGTCCGCGACGTACGCTACATCTTTGAAAAATTTCCCGTTACGGGCGCGGTCACCAGTGAAGCCATCGAGGAAGAGGCTGAGCTCATAGGCGGTGAAGTCCGGCATCTGATGGACGCCATATTCAACATGGAGGGCGACGCCTTCTGGGAATCGGTCTACAAGGCCGTCCGCGACGGGATGATCGACATTCCCTTCGCGCCCCATCGCATGAACGCGAACAAGATGTTGACGACTCGCGACCGTTACCAGGCGATACGCATCTCGGAGCCGGGCAACGTTCCGATGTGCAGCCAGGACCGCGCCAAGGAGACGAGCCTGCTCAAGCTGAACAGCGACGAGGACGCGGGCTTCTTCAACAAGATGATAAAAGACATCCACGTGATGAACTGAGTTTTTTGCCAGATGATTATCGTAGTAGACATTAGAAGGGCTGCCATTTTTGCCACATGATTATCGTAATAGACATCGGAAGCACGATCATAAAGGTCGTCCTATTGGACGGCGACCATACCATTTCCGATTATCGTTTCCACGATAGGGACTACTCGGTCCACGTCTCTACCCAGGTGTCGAGGCTTCTGGAGGAGTACGCCGCTCAGTACCCCGAGGCGAGGTACCGCATATGCAGCTCAGCCAACGGGGGGCTTCGCATAGGCATCGTCTGCCTTACGGAGCGGTTCAGCGGCAGGATAGCGCGGAACCTGGCCCTTGCGGCGGGCGGCAACGTCGTCTACCTGACGACGGTCGATTCCACCGGAGCCGACCTCGATCCGGTGGACGCCCTGGTCGTCGTTGGCGGTGTGGACTGCGCCGAAGTCGATCATATGAAGTCTCGAATCGAGCTATTTAACTCGGATGACTATCTGTTCCGCACGCTGATCTACGCCGGCAACAGCAGCCTGGCGAGCGACTTCATCGACCGTTATCCCCAGGCCCACGTGGTCGGAAACCCCATGGGCGAAAACCTCGACGTGGCGAACGAAGAGCTCCATCACAAGATACGGGACCTTTACCTCGACGACCTCGTTGACAAGGAGGGCGTAAGCAAGCTCCAGTCCTATTCCGACACGCCGATTCGGCCCACTCCCTCGGTGGTCAACACGGCCTTCGAGGGCATGTCGAAGAACGGCTGGAAGCTCCGGTTTCCTTCCCCTTCGATAGTCGTCGATATCGGCGGGGCCACCACCGACGTCCATTTCGGCGTAGAGGTGCTGGCCGAGGGCGACGCGGGCAGGACCGGCTCGTACCTCGACTCCAACAGACATGTTTTCACCGACCTGGGAGTCTTCACCTCCAGGGACAGCACATTGAGCAGGCTGGCCGACCACGACAGGCTGTACGACTTCTTCAGGACCATGAATGACAAGGATGCCAGCCGGGCCTATGCCGAATTTCGCGAAGGCGTGTTCGACGACGACCTGCCGTTTTACGCCTGCTTCTTTCTCGCCTTCGACTCGCTGGCGAGCGTGGACGACACTTCCTCGCCGAGCCTGAACATCTCCAAGATTAGCTCTGTCATCATTACGGGAGGCGCCTCCAAGCGGGTCGACGCCCAGCGCCTGTCGGAGCTGACCAGACTTTTCCTCGGTGGGAAACAGGCCGTGGGCATCCCGGTCCATCTGGACGCCGGATACTCACTCTGGGTGGAAGGCATGCTCCGGCTGCCTCTGCTCACGGCGGCGGAGTAGCTGAAGTGGCGAGCAAGACGAGCATGAGTCAGACGCCGAGTTCGGCAATGGAAGTGCCTTTGGAATCGAAATTAGGCAAGATTTCATACCTCTATCGCCCGGGAGAGCCGAACTTCGTTTTTGTGCATGGCCTTGGCGGCCGGAAGGAGCACTTCAGGTCTGCCTTCGATGCGCGCTCCGGCCTGGGCAAAGGAGTACTGTGCCTGGACCTGATGGGGTTCGGGGCGAGCGAGCGCCTGCCGGACGACGAGGAGTACCTGCTGAAGACTCAGGCCGAAGCCATGAGCGGACTGCTGGTCGACCTGGGCATTAGCAATATTAATTTGATAGTCCATTCCATGTCCTCCGGGGTCATTCCGAGCCTGCTGGCGTCGGGCCGGGTCGATGTCTCCGCCATATACCTGCTCGAGGGCAACCTGATAGAGGCCGACGCCGGATGGAGCGGGACGCTAACCGCGATGTCCGACGATGAGTACGAGGACTACATGAGGCGAGTCAAGAAGACGGCGAGGCTCGTCCTTTCACGACAGCTTGTCCGCTCCCACTCGAGGACGCAAGTTCAGGAGTGGTCAAATAGCTTCCAGATGGCCGACGAGAGGGCCATGAGGGAGACCGCCCGCTTCGTACATCAAGCCACGCTTGGCGGGGACATAGCGCGGGCGCTGGCCGATTACGGCGGCCCAATCGTGTACATCCGAGGAGACGCTGACCGAGATTGGCCGGGGCAGGAGACGTTGAGAAGCATCGGCGCCGAGCTCGTTGTCATAGGCGACGCCGGCCACTACGTGATGCTCGACGCCCCGGACGAAGTCTACAAGACGATATTCTCTTAGAGGGCATGAAGTGCCGCGAGATGAAACCGGCCTTCTCGAAGGCCGCGTAGCTTATCTGGACGTGAGGTAGGGTGGATATGTCAGCTAGTGCCGGGTTAGAAAGATCGACCGACCAAAGATCAAAGGTCAACATTCTTGGCCTCGAGCTCGACCGATTGAATATGACCGAGGTCATGTCGAAAATCGACAGGTTCGTGCAGGAAGAGGAGCCTCGTCAGGTCGTGACCGTAAACCTGCAGTTCATGAGCCTGGCCCGCAAGAACGAGGCGTTTCTGTCGATCGTGAATCGAGCGGACATGGTCGTCGCCGACGGCATGCCGTTGGTCTGGGTTTCGAAGATGAAGGGCGCGCCCATCGCATCGAGAGTCACGGGCCACGACATCCTTCACGAGTGTGCGGAGCTGGCCTCGAAAAAAGGCTACTCCATGTTCCTGTTGGGCGGAGCGCCACGTTGAGAAATTAGGTCTGCCTGAACCACAGAAGTCTAGTATAATAGATTTATGTGCTACTACATTTCCATCACGCCCAAGCCGGCTGACCTTGAAATGCGTTTTAGCGCTATATTCGAGCAGTCGGAGTCTTTCCAGCCGGTATACAGCGCCTCCGCCTTCACTTATCCTGAGATACCTGCCATCAGTAATGAGCACAGGGGGCGAATCCAACTCTATAGGTGGGGACTGATACCGTCTTGGGTGAAAGACCTGGCTTCTGCCAACGCCATCAGGCA
>JADFQF010000184.1 GCA_022561955.1 Chloroflexota bacterium
CTCAAAATCATCATGGGGGAGCCCCTTGTGGATTCCGGCCTTCGCCGGAATGACGGGGATCTGGGGGATGTGTCCCCAGGAATAAAATCCTCTCAGGGTGGGCGGGTGGGAACAAGGCGCCCTCCTTTTTGAGATAGTTTCTTAGAACCCTCGTCGAGAACGGTCCGCCCTCGCAACACCTCGTGGACCTCTCATTCCTCCGCCAAAAGTGAGATAATCTCCTCGGCGCGGTACGGCGACGGCACCATGACGATGGAGGGTTGTCCCAATGGAGCTTGGCGAGTTCATCGAACAGACCCTGGAGGACTACCGAAGAAGGGTTTATGCGGCAATGAAGCCGCTGACCGAGGACGAGATCAACTGGATGCCCAACCCGGAATCCAATTCAATCGCCTTCATCGTGTGGCACGTGGCGAGGGTGGAGGACAGGTGGACGAACACATTCGCCAAGGGTGCGGAAGAGGTCTGGCTGCGGCAGGGCTGGCATCAGCGCTTCGGACTGCCGGAGAAGGAAATGGGTCTTCGGTTCGATGTAGAACAGCTATCGGCGTTTCCACGGCTGTCAACTGAGCTGCTTCAGGGGTACTTCGATGCGGTCCGCGAGGAGACCTTGGAGCTCATCCACGGTCTGGGGTCAGCGGACTTCGACGATGCGCCGGACAGGTCGCCCTTTCCGGAATATCCGCCTGCCGTGGAGCGTTTTGCCGGCTTTACATACGCCCTGATGTTTCGGCAGCTCATTGGCGAAGAGGACCAGCACCTGGGACAGGTCTCCTACATTCGCGGCCTTCAGAGAGGCCTTGACAAGTAACCTTCCAGTGCATGCCGTCCGGCAAGGGCGCGCATTCCGGGTATGCTAAGATGCTGTCCTCATGCTCCATGGCGAAATTAGGGCCAGACTGATGAGTATTTCGGATACACAGGGGCCATTGCCCAATCTGGCGCCTAAAGAAAAAAAACTCCTCCTCACGGGCCTGCTGAAAAATGTCTCGCGGGCGTTTTACCTTACCCTCAGGGTGCTTCCCAGAGACCTTCGTGAGCCGGTTGGCCTCGCGTATCTGCTGGCCAGGGCCGGCGACACGATCGCAGACACGAGGCTACTGCCGCCGAAGGAGCGTCTTCGGCACCTGCTGGAATTCAGGAGACAGGTCGACGGGCCCGCCTCGATAGCCGGCCTGCGGTCCATCGGCGACGCATTGACGGACCGCCAGTCTATACCGGCGGAGCGAGAGCTGCTTCAATCGCTGCACATCGCCTTCGCGGTCCTGGAAGCGATGGATGAGCCCGACCGTCTACTCGTACGGTCCATCGTCGTGAAACTCACGCGGGGCATGGAGATGGACCTCGAGACCTTTCCACCAGAGGAGTCCGGGACAGTTGCCGCGTTTAAAGACGGGGACCGGCTGGACGAGTATGTGTATCTCGTTGCGGGGTGCGTGGGCGAGTTCTGGACATCGATGACCATGAGGCATACGGCATCTCTGTCCGACTGGGACGAGACCGAAATGTCGGCCCTGGGAGTGGGCTTCGGCAAGGCCCTGCAGATGACCAATGTCCTTCGGGACGTGCCCAGAGACCTGCGTATCGGCAGGTGCTACCTTCCCCAGAGTGATCTGGACGAGCTTGGGCTCTCTCCCAGTGACCTTCTCGAAGCGGCCCTGGCGCCAACAGCGCGTCCGGCCCTGGTACGGGGCATCGAGACCGCGCTGGAGCACTATCGGCGCGCCGAGGAGTATATCGTCGCGCTGCCCGGAAGAAACGTGAGGCTGCGGCTCGCGACGCTGTGGCCGGTCCTGATAGGTCTTGCCACGCTGGGCATGGTCGCAAGGGAGGAGTCCTGGCTTGACCCGGATCGCACTTCGAGGGTGAGCCGCAAATGGGTCTATCGCATGATGGCCACGTCACTACTGAGAGTTCACAGCAACAGCGCGATTCGCAGGTGGATTGGCAGGCTGCGGTCCGATGTTCAGCGAGCCCTGTAGCGGCACGGGCGCGCAATCCTACATGGACTACACGGTATCGAGCAAAGCAACAAAGGACCGAGATCAACATAGAATGTCCGCGGGAAGCCGTCTGGAGGGTGTCGACCAATTTCGATTCATTTCCGGACCGGATTCCTACGATAAGAGCAGCAAGGGGCGAGGCATTTGGGGGCGCTATCCTGTCGCGCCTGGTGTGGGAGCAGGTGTGCCGCTGGCCCGGGGACGGCTCAGGATGAGTCCGAAGCAATGTTCGGTGATGCCGGGCCCGTCAACATCCTCCTGATGTGCCAGACCACCGTCCCGATCAGGTCCGGCGGCTGGATGTCCAGGACTTCGGAACGCCCGCTGGACGTGCTAAGCCTCATCTCCGTGGAAGATATGGAGGTCGTGACGAACAGAACACCCTCGACGCTCACCACTTGAAGCCCTCCGACAACGGGACCCGTATCTGGGTCGATCACCAGTATGTCTTCGCTGTGAATTCCGTCCTCCGTCAGTGAATCCCCGCTGACGACGACGGCGAAAGCCTTGGAGTGGGCGTCGGTTATATACTTCGGAAGGATTACCTCATTGGGGTCGCCGGCACTGTCAACTCTGGAAACGCCCGCATTGATATAGCCCCGAACTGGTACGCTGGCCTCGGTTTCCAACACGGTCGAGGGATTGGCCGCGCTTAGCAGATCCTTAGTGGAAACATTGTACGAGCTACTGAGGCGGTCCATATTTTCTTGAGAGGGCGAGAACGCCCCCAACTCCCATCGCCTGATAGTCACACTATCGACGCCTACGGATTCCGCCGCTTGCCTCTGCGTCCAGCCCTTGCACTGGCGAAGCTCACGCAGAAACGAACCGAGCCGCTTCGCCGCTTGCAGCCTCGCGGCCGTCGAAACCACCCTGTTCATATCGTCGGGTGGCCCTGTAAGGCTTCTTGGTTATATGCTGCGCTCCTACCTATTAGATGGTATGAGATTTCGTAGGAATAGTCTTCATAGTAATAAAACGATAGGTTCATTAATGATTGATCTCGTCAGTTCGATACCTTTTATACCCTTAATATATAGAGATACTAATGCAAATTCCATAGTATTTACCATGGATCAGAACGTTTTACCTGAGCAGACAATAGTTCATATCAACATAAATGAGGGATATAAGCATTATATGATGTACAGCCATAAGCTTAATCGCTTATTCTGCATGTATTTCCAAACTGAATGCGTTGGATCGGGAGTAAGTCGAATTTCACAATTTGGGCCGCCATCAACGGCGGAATAGGTCCGAGGAGAGTCCTCTGCGGAACGGCCCATATCGATGGCGGTTACTGATCTGTGTAAAAAGGCAACTCGAGTAGGGTTACGAGCCTTTCGATAAAGTCGTCGGCCTCTTGCGCGGAGAGGGCGAAGATCTTGCGTCGAGACTGTCTCGCCGTCAGGTATGCGTGGAAGGCGTTCCATGCACGGAAGAGCTGGTCCTTATTCCGAGCCTTTCTGACGGCCGGCAGGTACTGGCCCTCGAATCTGAACAGTATCAGGCCGCGGGCGTCGGGGTCGTCGGCGATGAGGGCGATGCTCGCGGTGCCCTCCGGGATGCCGGCCCACCGCAGCGGCGGGCTTAACGGCGAGCGGGTGGACGGCGTGGCCGTGGAACGCATGCAGGTGCATCGCCTGGCACTAGTGATCGGGGATATGGATAAGGTCCAATCCGGACTGCATGCCCTTGATCTCACCACCACTCACGTGAACTATGAAGGCGATGAACTGTAGCTGCTTGCGCCCCGGCCTTCGCTGACCCGGTACAGTTGAAGCCGGCGAAGGCCATGCAAGCATCTGGGAACACCACTCCGGCAGCGGAGAGCAGGGGTAATCCTTGAAAGACAGCGGAGGAGAGCAGGCGCCGGTAGGCAGCCAGAACCCATCCGTCAGCGGCGGCGGCATGCCTGCGCCACCTACGCGAATTCTCGGACTGTGGCCCCTGCCCTTCTTCTACGGCTGGATCATCGTCTCAGCCGTCTTTGTCGCCGAGTTTGTGGCCGCGGGGGTAGGAACCTTTGCCGTACCTCTCTTTTTCCAGCCCATGAGCCAGGAGCTGGGCTGGTCGCTGACAATGATGACCGGTGCGCTCACCGCTCAGGCCCTCGTCTACGCAGGCATCTCACCCTTCCTGGGCCGTATACTCGATCGTTTTGGCGCTCGCCCCGTCATGCTTTTCGGCGCTCTGTTCGCTGGCGGCGGCTTGGTCCTGCTGGGAGGAATCCAGGAGATTTGGCAGTTCTGGCTTCTCTACGCCGGGGTAGGCGCGTTGGGGTTGCATGAGATGGGTGGTTTCACCGGCCCTGTCCTGATAACAAAGTGGTTTGTAAGGCTCCGTGGCCGCGCCATGGCATTCTCCACCATGGGCACCACCATCGGCGCAATGATCATGGCGCCTGTGCTGGGCTTCCTCATCACCACCAGGGGATGGCGGGACACCTGGGTAATCATGGGCGTCATGGTGATCGTGATCATGGTCCCGGTCACACTGCTCTTCGTGCGAAGACAGCCGGAGGACATGGGCCTTCTGCCCGACGGAGCACCGCCTGACGCGAGACTTATGGGGGCTGGGCCGGACGATTCGAAACAGGCGCTGGCTCAGCGCGACGCCGAGAGTGAGGTCTCCTGGACCCTAAAGGAGGCG
>JADFQF010000185.1 GCA_022561955.1 Chloroflexota bacterium
GGAGAGGGCATGTCGTTGCTGAGAATCCCTGTCCTCACTGTGCAACAGGGCAGATAGGTAACACTTTTGTAGGGGTTTTGTTGCTCTTGTAGCTCGTGAACGCCTCGTACTCGTCTCGCGGACCCTGTGGTGAGGTCATGCAGCGTGCGGTTCGGGGCGGGCCGCCTTGGCGAAAATACCTTCGCCAAGGTGTAGAGGTAAATAAGGGGCGAGCCTGCTATAAGAGGCGAGTGGAAAACCCTAGGGAGCTGGGGTCGGGGTAGGAGTCGCCGGCTGCTCGATCAGGACGGTAGCCCCAAACAGATCGTCGGTAACCTCTGCACCCTTTATGCCGGCAACGGTCCGAACATCGCCGTAGCGAACAAAGTCGACGTCGGTCGACGCCTCTCCGCTGATGGAGCTGTTTACCTTCAGGCGGATCGTGCCCATCAAGAACACCGTGGAAGGGGACTCGATCACGTTCTTGTCCTGGCTGATCGACATGACGATCAAGCCTTCGTCGTTGTCGAAGCTGTCGTCCGGCACCAGTCTGATGCTAAGTGGTGCATCTGGATTGGCATTGGACGAATTGGCCCGCAGCACATCCGGGTCGAACTCAAGCACGACCTGGACCACAGAGACCTCCTGGCCGTTTGGCTCCACCCAAATTTCGAAGATCACATATGCGCCGGGGTTGACGCCGGTGTACGACCCGGGAAGGAGCCTGATGTCCACGATATCGAGAAAAGCGCCTTCCGGAATTGGCGTGAGCGTCGGGAACGCCGGGTTCGGCGTGCGCGTGGGCCTGGGCGTTCGCGTAGGAGTCGCCGTAGGCATTATGCCGGCGGGATCAACGGTACTTGTAGGCGCGGGGATGCCGAACGGCGTCGGCGTCGGGGTTTCTCCGCCGGCGATTGGCCCCGGCAGGCCTCCTCCTATCGGCGCCTCGGGCTCGGGCGTCGGCGTCGGCTCGGCCGTAGGCGTTGCCGTGGGAGTTGCGGTAGGAGTTGGTGAAACGGGCGCCCACGTCGGCGTAGCCACAATAGGCGTGGCGGATAGGTCGGGCGCGGAGACTGATTTAACGGGCTCCTTCGTTGGGGCTGTTTCCACCGGCCAAGGCGTGGGGGACGATCCAAACTCAACGGCGGCAGGCAGTTTACTCGACGGCGTCGGCGTGACCTGCCCCAGAAACGCATTGAGCGGAGTCGGCGTCTTCAAGGCCTGAATGGCGGCTAAGGGCGTCGCCAGGCCTCCCAGGATGCTTTCAACGGACTCGGCGGCTATCGCCGTCTGCGTCAGCTCCAGGACTGCAGCCAAAACCATCGCAGGGTTCACGGGGCCGAGGATAGAATTTTCATCGAGCTCGGTCCCGCCGTTGGCCGATGCCTGGCCGGACCTTTGGCCGGTGCCGGTAGCAAAAAGACTCTGCGAATAACGAAGCGGTGTTGGAGTCGGGGCGAGCCGAGCCGCGCGGACGATAGGCAGCGCCGATACCGAGGAAAAGGGGTTTGGTATCCTGGAACAGGCGAGTACCAAGAGCAGACTGATGGCCAGGACGTACACAGGCACGAGCCTAGCTCGCAGGGGTCGCGTCCAACCGCCAAGTCTTAAGAGAGTTTTGGCTTTGAATAGAAGGTAAGAGGCTCTCTGGGGGCCCAAGAACCCACCCATTCCTTTCTCACCGTATGACGGAAGCCCGCGTGAGTTTCACGCGGCTGCACGCGGGCAGTGCCTCCGTCTAGTTCTGTCCGATTTATCGGTTGGGAGGGTCGTACCGATATCCGACTCCCCTGACGGTGATGATAAGTCTGGGATTTCTCGGGTCCTCTTCCAGCTTGCTTCGCAGCCGAGCGATGTGCCATTTGACGACTTCGAACGGATAGTGAGGCGATTCCCATACCCTGCTGAGAATCTCTCTCAGGCCGCAGGTCTTGCCGACTCGGTCGGTCAGGAAGTTGAGCAACCTGAACTCCGTCGGCGTGAACTCCACACGCTCTTCCCGTACCCAGACTTCGTGCCGGTCCAGGTCGATCGCCAGCACGCTGTCCCGGTAGCCGGTCTGCTCCACCTGCGCAACAGTTGACTTGCCCCGCCGCCTTAGCAATGCGCCGACGCGGGCCAGAAACTCCTCCATTCCCACGGGCTTTACGACGTAGTCGTCCGCACCGAGTTCGAAGCCCTTGACCTTCTCATGCTCCTTGCTGAGGGCCGTGAGAAGCATGATCGGAGCCTCGGACACCTCTCGAGCGAGGCGACAGAACTCATAGCCGTCCATCTCAGGCATGAGAATGTCTGCGATGACAAGGTCGGGCCGGTGCTGGTAAAGCTCTCTAAGCGCTTCGATACCGTTCGAGCTGGTGACGGTCTCGTAGCCGGAATCTTCTAGCCATGTCGTAAGAATTTCGCGGATAGACTCTTCATCGTCAACCACGAGGACGGTTTCAGCCATCATCTGTCCTCCCCCTTTGATAACAGGGTCCGCCCGCATGCTCCGCGTAGAGCAGCGAACCGGCGTCGCTTCGTCCGAGCCTGGCTCCTTAGTCGTGAGCAGATGGCGCCCCGTTTATCCCGATGGCTGCTGACCGATCGTGTCGGGGCCGCTGCGAGGTATCAGGATCCGGTGCCGCTCAGCCGGACGAATAAACTACTGTTTCCGAAATAAATATTAAACTTACACGAAGAGTGAGCCGCGAAACGACGTTCTACGACCTCACTGATAAGTACCGCTGGTTGTCGGGTGCTTTGATAGTCCAGAGACGAATAACGTGCCTCTCTCCACTCAGTCGAATCGCCCCTTATAGACCATTTTGAGGGCTGTATACTCTAAAGCATAGGTTGTTATCACTGGTATGGGTGGTAGGTTTCACCTAGTCAGCGTTGCACTTCACCCCCGTACTTGCCCCGACCCATCCCTAGCAGACCCGGGAATGTCTGCTCCGAGGGATAATTCCCAAGAAATGTCGTCTAATGCCTGTCTTTGCAACGTTCTGTTGAATCTTTTAGAATGGACAGGTATCAAATCAGTTAGTCGGGCGAGATTGTCGCTGACTGAATACCGCTGTGGAGGGTATAAATTGGTGGAAGCAGTGATGTTATACACTCATCCCGAGTGCACGTTTTCCGACGCGCTGAAGGAGGAGTTGGACGCTGCGGGGACCGTATATACGGAGATTGACCTGGCGCTGGACCCCGATAAATGGGCGGAGCTGGAAAAACTGACCGACGGCGAGCGGATCACCCCCGTACTGGTCGAAGGAGGCGTCGTCAGCGTCGGATTTCACGGCGTTGGTTGAAGCTTCTAACCCTCCGGGGCAGTTAGCCCCGGCACACAACGTACAATCTGAACGTCTATACGGATAAACGGAGGCTTTCGCACATGGCCACCCCAACGGCTCAACAGGTAGTAAAGGTCGGAGACGTCGCACCGGACTTCGCCCTTCGCTCACTGGATGGCGAAGAGGTAAGGCTGTCCGACTACAGGGGCAAGAGGCTCGTCCTGTTCATGTGGGCCTCCTGGTGAGCGTGCAGAGAGCAGCTGCCGGTCTGGCAGCAATTCTACGAGAAGAATAAGTCCAAGGGCATAGAGGTGCTCTCGGTGGCCCTCGACCTGCAGGGCGCCGACAAGGCCCGACCCTTCGCGGAAAAGGCCAATGCGACGTACACCACGGTCGTCGACGAAGAGAACCTGCTGGGGCAGCTATATGGTTTCAAGGCGGTGCCCAACGGCTTTCTGATAGACGAGCAGGGCATCGTCCAGTACAAAAAGCTGGGCGGCTTCGATATTCGCAAGGGCGAGTTCGCCGACATCTTGGATAAGTGGGTAGACTCTCCGGACCTGGACGAGTCCTTGCAGGCGGCGGAGACGGAGCTGTCGGAGGGACATTCGCGGGCCATAGACCTCTTCCGAGATGGCCTCAAGCTGTATCGGCAGGGCGACCTGGACGCGGCCGTGGTCGAGTGGAGGCGAGGCGTGGAGCTGGAACCCGACAACTGGGTCATCCGCAAGCAGATCTGGGCGGTGCAGCACCCCGACAGGTTCTACGCCGCAGACGTGGATTTCGACTGGCAGAAGGAGCAGATCGCCCAGGGGCTCTAGCCGAATTCGCGAGAAGTACCTCAGAGCACTTGAAAAGGCCCTCGGACGAGTTTCCAGGGGCCTTTCTTTTTCAGGGATTTACAAACGGCAATCACTTATTTCTGAACACATGGATTATCAGGAGTTGATTCAGCTGAATTTAACTCGTCTGCAATTCTGAGAGCCCGTTTTAGATATTCTGAAACGACGGTGGTTGCACGTCTTACGAACGAAATGTGTCTGTAGAAGTCTTCCTCGTTAAATAAGAACTCAAAGTCAACTCTGTCTCTAAGGTAAAAAATAGAACTTGTTGGGTTTACATAATCTTGAGAGCCCAACTCGATATCAAATGATGCGATGGCGATTCGCATGTCTTCGTTGATTTTACTCCATATGTTTTCGGGCAGGCTTTCAATTGCACGCAATTGGTCGTCAGCAAGAGTATACCCCTCATAGATAGAAATCCGATTGGGTTCGCTCTTTAGCCGCTCTACATGGATAGTTGTGGAAATACGTGTTGCTCTTAGATTGAAAAGGTCGCTA
>JADFQF010000186.1 GCA_022561955.1 Chloroflexota bacterium
GCTCGGCCCGGACGTTAGCGGCCTCTGCGACCTCATTGGCTTCGCGCCGTCCGCGACGCACGACGCCTACTTCGGCGACTCGCTGGGCGAACCCTACACCGTCGTCGTGGAGGAGATGGCAAACGGCGTGCCCCTCGTGGGCAGCCCCCGGGACCGAATCAGGAAAAATCCCATAACCCTGCCCTACGGTCTGTTCGCGTTGCATCCCGTTGTTCAGGGTCCGGCAAGCGAAAGGACGACGATAGCTCGTCAGGCCCTTGTCCTGGCAGAGACCTTCCTACGAGTCGACACGCTCCTGCTGGATATGCGTCCTCAGAACGTGTACTTCGATCCCCTCCGGGCGAAGATAACGGTCATCGATATCGCGGGCGCGGAGGCTGAGCGCCCGGAAAGCCGCCGCCATCAGGCATTGGACTTTCACGATGTCTGCCTCGAGCTGTTCATGTGGTACACGACGCCCCAGGACCTTCCCGAGGACGGCTCTCAATTCGGGGTCTCAGACCGGGCCGACTCTGTATCGAATTTCAGGAGTGATGTAGATAGCCTGATACGGGAGCATTCCTCGGTCCCGGACGCAGACCGCAGAGAGGCGGCGTTGCTGGTCCTTGAGAGGCTCAGACAAAGGGCCTACGGTGCCTTCGACGATTTCAAGCGCGACTTCCAGCGCTACCTGGCGCTGATCGACGTCCACAACAGTATGCTGGCTGAGCGGCCGGAGTCCTTGCGGGTATGGCATGAGGCCGCGTCGAGACTCGGCGAGCCTTACTGGGAGAAATTCCGGTTCGATGCTCAGAGAGACCTTGCCCCGTATCTTGTATGAGCGCCCACTCTTTCAGTATCCGCACCCTCCGAAAATGGGACCGCTAGCTCCGGCCTTCATGGGACAGAAGCCTCTTATTGCAGGGCGCAATAGGACGGGCCGCAACGCTCGGCGCATTACCTTCATCATATGAGTATTACGGTGCTGCCCGATACAGCATCTTGGAGGGGAAAAGCGCTATGGACTTTAATATAGGTGCGGCTATTATCGCGGGCGTTGTCGCTACGGTAGTCATGACTATCGTGATGTACATGGGCAGGGCCATGATGCCCCAGCAGATGCCCATGAACATCCTGCACATGTTGGGCACGATGATGACCCGAAGCACGGGTCCGGCCTATGTGATGGGCACCATGATGCACGGCGTGATGGGAATAGTCTTCGCCCTGATTCATGTCGCGGTGTTCGTCGCCTTTGGACTAGAGGCCCTGTTGGCCTGGGGAATTCTGTTCGGCGTCGTGCACTGGGTCATTGCGGGCATGGGCATGGGCATGATGGGCACGATGCACCCGGTCATTCGCAGCGGCGAGATGCCGGCTCCCGGCCCATTCGTCAAGAATCTCCCCATGATGAACGTGATGGGCTTTCTCATGGTGCACGTCATCTACGGGCTGGTCGTCGGCGGGCTCTACCAGGCACTCGCATAGATTCTCCATCTCAAAAAGGTCTGTCCAGAATGAACCATCCTTCGACAAGCTCTCCGCAGCGGCGGAGTCCGGCGCTACTCGATATAGGGAGTCGGACAGGACGAACGAGCAGAAAGTACCCTCTCCCGTTCGTGGTGTCCGACTCCTTAGCATGTAAATCTTCGGACTCCGCTTCTGCGGAGAGCTTGTCGAGCCATCTTCTGCATAGTTACTAAGTGTTGGGCGCCGGTCGGTGAGTGCGCAAGGCACGTTCCGACAGCCTGACGCCCGATTCATGGCCCGACGTCACATGGCATTCGTCTAGCGTCCGACCGGCTTCACTTTTCTACACAAAAATATCTTCGGGCAGGAACGCCGAGACCGTGACGTTGGGCAGGTCCACGATGTTCGATACCTTCAGGTCGACGGCCACGCTGCAGATTACGTAGGCCTGCTCGGCCGTCCACCCGCGCTCCTGGAGCAGTTGGATCATGTTTAGTATGGCGTTTCTGGCGGCAAGGGTCAGGTCTTCGCCCTCGTTGACGCCGTCGTCTCGAATCGGCATGCCCATGGTCGCGATGAAATTCCGAGGCGCGGCCCACTCCGGCGCGGCGAAGTAGCCGGGGTGGGAGAACCGAGGAAAGGTGATGTTCTTTCGCCGGGCCTCGCCCTGGTGAATCCGGAAGCGAACGGTCGCGGTCGCGCCCATCTCGATGGCCGTTATGCAGCATTCGGAGTCGCCCTGAGCGAAATGGCCGTCTCCCACTGAATACAGCCCACCCTCGACGCTCACCGGAATGAACAGCTTCGATCCCTTCGTGAGCTGCTTTGCGTCCGCGTTGCCGCAGTTCTCTCTGGGCGGCGCCGTCCTGAGGCCCTCCGTGGAGATCGGCTCGACCTGCGGGACAGCGTCTTCCGGGTCCGGAGGCAAGGCGGATCCTCCCCTGGCGACGAGGTCCGCCTCTCGCTTACGCCACTGGTCCATCTGCGCCCTGGACGGAGCCAACCCGGCGGTGCCCATGAACGTGCCCTCCGGTATGCGAACGCCGGGAAGCTGCGGCGAAGTCGCCCAGTCGCCGTCCGCCTCCCAGTGGACAAGGTATGGCTGATCGAAGATATCACGCAGGAAGCCCGAGCCCGGCCTGATGCGCGTCCAGCCGTTCGGCTGAGGGGCGATGTCCAGGTATTCGATCTCCAGCAGGTCGCCTGGCTGCACGCCTTTGATGTAGACGGGCCCCGTGAGGGGGTGCCCCACCTTGGTATCCATGTTTTCCAGGTCGCCGACCGACATGCCGGGCAGAATCTGTCCGTCGGAGGCGTCCCGAGTCTCCAGCACGACCTCCTCGCCAGGGTCCACTTCGAGGATGGGAGGAATGTCGGGGTGCCACCTGTTGTGGCCCTTGTGCGGCTCCTCCTTCAATCGCTTGGAGCGGTCGATAGTGACGCTTTTCATCCGGCTCTCCTTCCGGTCCCGGTCTTATCGAGTGGATAGTACCTAATCATCATAGAAATCGTCGGCGGAATCCCTTGGGACCCATCCAAGGACCTCCCTGGCGTGGCTTATGTCTCGGTAGCCCCACCTGTTGTTTGAAGTAGCAAAAAAAGTGTCGAATTTGAGGTCATCGGGAGCGTCGATGCAGCTCTGTAGCATTGTGGCTACATCTGCCTGGCTGAGGAACGTGGAGCGCTCCCTGGGTATCTCGGGCACGTCCGAGTGGTTCACGGAGCCGATGCGCACGCAGATCATGGACATGCCGTATTCATCGGAGTAGTGTCGGGCCAGCCCCTCTCCGAATATCTTCGCGGCGCCGTAGATGCCCACCGGCCGCATCTGCTCGTGGGTAATCTTCGCGAAGTCTTCGGGGACGCAGTCAAACCTTCCCGAGGTTATCGCGTCGTAGGGTGGGAGCGACTCGAATCCTCGGGCCACGTTTCCCGAGCTGGCGTATATCACCCTCCGCACTCCGGCGAGCCGTGCCGCCTCGAACACGTTGTAGGTGCCTACGATGTTGGTCCTGAGATGGCCCTCCCAGTCCTTGGCACCCTGGTAGGCGGCGAGGTGCACGACGACCTCCTGATTGGCGAATGCGGGCTCTATCGCACCGAAATCGGCGATGTCGGCGCGAAAGCATTGCACCCCTTCGAGGGGGCCACGGTTGAGCTCGTAGCCCCCGGCACTTTCGAGCCGCCGACGGAGCGCGCCGCCAACCAGGCCGCTCATGCCCGTAATCAGGGTCCTCTTCATGGATTACACGTTGTCCGGGCTAATCGTCGTAGAAGTCGTCCGACGAGTCCTTGGGAGACCAGCCAAGAACGTCCTTAGCGTGGGTGAGATCGCGATAGCTCCACTTATTGTTGGAGGTGGCCAAGAAGACATCGCATTTCAGGTCGTCGGCCGCGTCGATGCAGCTGGTCAATACCGACGCGACGTCGTCGTGGCTGAGGTAGATCGAACGCTCTCGAATCACGGTGGGGCGGTTCCCCGGCCGGACCCCTCCGATGCGGACGCCTATCATGGACATGCCGTATTCATCGGAGAAGTGGCGGGCGAGGGCCTCGCCGAAGACCTTGGCCGCTCCATATATATCGGCGGGCCGTACCTGCTCATGCGTTATCTTCGCAAAGTCGTCCGGGACGCTCTCGAACCTGCCGGCTGCTATGGCATCATAGGGAGCCACGTCTTCGAAGCCCCTGATGGTATTGCCGCTGCTGGCGTACACCACCCTGGCGACCCCCGCCAGTCTGGCGGCTTCGAACACGTTGTAGGTCCCGATGATATTGCCGTTGAGCTGCCCTTCCCAGTCCTTTCCACCAAGATACGCGGCCAGATGTACGACCACGTCCTGATCCTGGAAGGCGGACCTTATCGCATCGAGGTCTGAAATATCCCCCTGAAAGCTGTCGACTCCCTCGACGACGCTGCGATTCAATGCCCTGAGCTTGTAGTCGCCTTTCTCCTCCAGGTGGCGGCGCAGAATGCCGCCAATCAGGCCGCTCATTCCCGTTATAAGAACATTCTTCATAGGTCGCGCAGTCCTTTCCAACTAATAGTGAGTGAGGAAACGCGACAGAAGCTCCAGAAAGGGCGTAGCACAGAGATTTATGTCGGACGCCGCATTTCCTAATGCGAAATGAGGCTATGTC
>JADFQF010000187.1 GCA_022561955.1 Chloroflexota bacterium
CCCATATGGGTCGCGGCCAACGCCGACAGCGCCATACGCAGGGCCGCGCGTTGGGGCTACCCGTGGATCGTGAACCCCCACGCCACGATGACGATGATCGCCGGGCAGCTTGCGATGTATCGCAGAGAGGTCTCCAGGGCGGGCCACGCGATGCCGGAGTCCATGCCCATGATCCGCGAGCTATACGTCTCGGACGACAGGGAGAAGGCGTTCATTGAGAGCCGGCCGTACCTGGAGAGCAAGTACGCGGCGTACGCGAGCTGGGGCCAGGACAAGGCGCTGCCGGGCGACGAGGATTTTACAGTACCGTATGAACAATTGGCACGAGACCGCTTCCTGCTTGGCTCGCCCGACGACGTCGTCGGCGAGATTCAGCGCTACGAGAAGGACCTGGGCGTTAACTACCTGATCTTCAGAATGCAGTGGCCGGGCATGCCCCAGGACAAGGTGCTGGAGCAGATTGAGCTCATGGGCCGCCACGTCATACCCAGGGTCAAGGGCTAGGCTATGCGAAAACTTCGGCCATCGCTTGCTGGTAGATATCTTTGGCGCCCCGGCTGAAGCAGACTAAGACCACCTTCTCGGGCATATCGCCGTCATCCAAAAAGCGCTTCGTCTCCGTGATGGCGATTCGGGCGGCGCGCTCCATTGGGAACCCGTATACGCCCGCGCTGATGGCTGGAAAGGCGATGGTCTTTATTCCGTGCTCACGAGCAAGGGTCAGAGAGCTGACGTAGCAGCCTGCCAGCAGCTCGGCTTCGAGGCTGTGGCCGCCCTGCCAGACGGGTCCGACCGTGTGTATCACCCAGCGTGCGGGCAGCCGATAACCTCTGGTTATCCTGGCCTCGCCGGTCGGGCAGCCGCCGATGGCGCGACACTCGGCCAATAATTCGGGGCCCGCCGCGCTATGAATCGCTCCGTCGACACCTCCCCCTCCCAGCAACGACTCGTTCGCGGCGTTGACGATGGCGTCGACATGAAGCGTCGTTATGTCCGCTTGGACGATCTCCATTCGGTCGCGCGAGTCCATCGCCTATCTTCAGGTGCTCCCCGTGTCATGGTTTTTGTGAAACGCCCACCAGCCATCCGCCAGCTATAAATCTAAATCATGGAGTGGCTCTGGCCGCCGTCGATGACGATGCACGCGCCCGTGATCAGGCCCGAGCGCTCCGACGCCAGGAACGCCACCAGGTCTCCCAGCGGCTCCGGCCAGCCGAACTTGCCCATTGGCAGGTTGTGGGCAATAAAGTCGTCGACGAACTCGGGCGTGTTGTCGTTCTGGAATCGCTCCCAGCTTCCCTGGGGGTGGGCGATGGAGCCCGGCGCGATGCTGTTGACCAGCACGCCGTCCTTGGCCAGCGACAGCGCCGCGTGCTTGGTGGCGCCGATGAGCGCGGCCTTGGCGGACATATACGAGATGTTGCCTCCCCACTCCCGGCCCCAGATAGACGCTATGTTGATGATGCGGCCCCACTTCTGTTCCTGCATGTGTGGGATGACGAGCTGCATGAGCTGAAAGCCGCCGAACAGGTTCAGCTCGAAGGTCGCCTTGTAGTCCTCCAGGGTGACGGCGGTGATGTCCTCCCTGGAGCGGGCCCCGCCCGCGTTGTTGACCAGGATGTCCACGGGGCCTATGTCTTCGACCACCTGCTGAAGCATTGGAGCGATTTCGTCCCCATTGGAGACGTCGGCCACGACGCCTATGGCCTTGACGCCCTTCTCGGAGAGCTCCCGGACGGTGCTGTCCAGCGTGTCCCGAGTCCTGCCGCAGATGGCGACGTTGGCCCCTTCTTCTGCCAGGGTCAACGCGGCCTGCCGTCCGAGGCCGCGACTTCCGCCCGTAACGAGGGCCGTCTTGCCGTTAAGTCCTAGGTCCATGGGATACGTCCTCCGCTTCGTGAAGTGTTTTTTGCTTTCGTCGGCCCAAAGATTAACATGGCCGTGGAGTTCAAGACAAACCGGGCTCTGAACCGAGCGTCACCAGATCGTAGCCACGTGCCGTGAACCGGCGAGGATCTGGTCCCGCGTTATTATCGGTGCGTCGAGCACAAATGCCTCTGCGGCGATCAGTCGGTCGTGAATCTCAGGCACGTCGTGGACGTCCTGCATCGCCGCGAGCTGTCGTCGGTCCAGTGGCGATATGACCACGCCTTCGACACTGTCCAGTGCCTCATATAGGTCGGTAGGTGGAAATGGCCTCCCAAGTTTGACGGAAAGAAAGTACATCTCGGCAACGACGATGGCGGGGACTATGAGCAGCGCATTCCCCGTCTCTATGAGCCGGAATACGGCGTCGGCGGCCGGGCTGAGCCTGTCGGAGCTATTCAGGTACCACCACAGGGCGTGCGTATCCGCTACATAGGCGGGTGGAGCCTGGACCTCGCTACTCGTCATTGGGAAGCTCTCCCGGCTCCCAGATGCCTTTTATGTCCAGGAAGTCCCGATATTCTGCATCGGGCAACTTCGACAAAGAATCCCTGATCGACCGCAGAGAGTTCTTGGTTTTTGAGCTTCGTGTAATGGGAGTCAGCTTTCCGCAAGGGGTGCCTCGCCTGGTTATCACCACCTCCTCGCCCGTTTCTTCGATGTGCCTGAGAATTCTCGTCGCCTCGGCCTTTAGCTCCCGGATACTGACTGTAGTCACACCTGACTCCTTAGTAGTCACTATGGATAACGCTTCGTGACTACATTATAGAGCGATGCAGGACCAACTGCAATTCTTCCTTGGAATCCGTTCCTGAATGCGATGGTTCCGCTTGACGCCCTCCCCGCGCTGTCCTACCATTCAAACCGATGTTCCTGGACCTCCATACGCATTCGGTGTCGTCGGACGACGCGCGGGCTACCGTCGAGCAGTACGCAAAGTGGGTGGCCGTCCTCCGGCGCAAGGGATTCCAGCTCGACGGGTTCGTGCTCACCGAGCATCGCAAGTTCGATCTGGAGGCCGACTACACCGCCCTCGCCAGAGAGTCCGACGTGCTCATATTGAAGGGCTCCGAGCTGGACACGGACCGCGGGCATTTCCTGGTCTACGGAGTGACCGAAGAGCTTCTGCGGCGGGTCGACTTTGCCCACGTGGGCCTCAGTGCGTCCGAGCTCGTAGCCGCCGCCGGGGACTGCGGCGCTATCGCCATTCCAGCCCACCCCGGCCGGTTCGGCATAGGGCTGTACGAGTACCAGGCAGACGGTGCTGTCTTCGAAGGCCTGGAGGCCGCCGAGCTACTCAACGGCAGCAACCGCACCGGCGAGCAGGAACGCGCCGAGGAGCTGATTAGAAGTCATGCGTTAAGGGGCACCGGTGGCAGCGACGCCCACGTCGTGAGCGCGATCGGCACTTGCATGACGCACTTCGACGGGCCCATTGCGGACGAGGCCGACCTGGTCCGCGAGCTACGGCTGGGGGCCTTCCGTCCCGTTAAACTGGAGGAGACAAAACAGCCTCCTCTCCCTTGACGGTCCGACGAATGGCTGTGCGGCGGGAGACCATATGCCGTGTGTGTTAGGAAAACTATGGCAACCGACGACGACATAAGCTTCGATCGCAGCCTCCTGGGCGTGGAGCATCACATAGGGACGTTCCACGTAACCGAGGAGATGATCGTCGACTTCTCCGTCTCGACGGGCGAGACCAGTCCGCTTTTCCTGGACGATGCGGCGGCGAAGAAGAATGGCCATGACGGCATCGTCGCGCCGCCAACGTTCTGCAACCTCTTCGTAACCGGCGTCATGCGTCCCGACATCAAGCTCGAGTTTGGAAACACCGGCCTCTTTGCGGGGCAGGCCATCGAGAGCCTGGCGCCGGTGCGTCCCGGCGATTCGCTGGACGCGACAACGAAGCTGAAAGAGGTCTACGCCAAGACCGGGCGTTCCGGCAAGATGGTGTTCGCGGTGTGGGAGACGGGCTTCACCAACCAGGACGGCGTACAGGTCGCCCTGGTGAACGAGTCCTTCGTGAGGAGAAATGTACCCCAGAGCCTGACGTCAGATCGCTGAGTTCTCAAGTGTACGGTGGGATGTTGAAATTCGACGATGTAGAGATTGGCGACGACATAGGCCCCGTCGAACGCGTCGTCACGAACCGGCAGGTGAGGCGCTTCCTGGCGATACGGGAGAATGACACCGGCGCCACTCGCTTCACCGACGACGAGTTCGCGAAAGGCGAGGGCCTGCCGGGCGCCATCGTCCCCGGCGCAATGAACATCGCGATGATGTCGCAGCTGCTCACCGGCTGGTCCGACTCTGTAAGCTTGAGAAAGCTGGACGTGGTCTTCCGACAGCCTGTTCCGCATGAGCGTACGCTGCTGCTGAAGGGCATCGTTACCGATAAGGAAGTGAAGGACGGCGTGCCTACGTTGACGTGCGATGTCTTCCTGGAAGACGAAGAGGGCTCAAAGCTGGTCATTGGCAGCGCGACCGTGGTGTTGCCTACGTCACCCTGAGTCGAGCGAAGGGTCTGGGGTATGTGGGAGAACAACCTTACTCTACGCGTTCCGTGACGCAACACGGTTCGAATCGCACCCCTTCCAAGAGTTCTTCGCCTGCTTCTCAGAATGACACGGCCTGCCTGCCTTGACGTGCGCCGTCTTCCTG
>JADFQF010000188.1 GCA_022561955.1 Chloroflexota bacterium
ACCGGCGGATATACTATGGTTCTGGTCGACAGAGACGGCAGAACAATCGAAGCGGTTTTCACAGCTGAAGAGGTAACGGAAGACCTGAACGCAGCTTATGAGATCTTCAAAATGATGGACGAGATGCCGGCACTCAGAAAGATTTACATGCGTATGACCGCCGAGTATTTTCTTCCTTCCCTGAGGGGAGAGGACTGAAGGGAGTGAACTTGGATAAGAACGCTGTTTCAAAAACGGAAATCCCTGAGCTCAACCTTTACTTCAGAGGGAAGGTGAGAGACATCTATGAATACCGCGAGAACTTCCTTATCATCGCCACGGACCGAATATCCGCCTTCGACTGGATACTTCCCACGCCCATTCCGGACAAGGGAAAAGTGCTGACGGCAATGTCTCTTTTCTGGTTCGATTATGTAAGCGATATTATCCCAAACCATCTAATCACTGCCGAAATCGATGAATTTCCCGCTGTTCTCAAACAATACCGTGACCAGCTCGAAGGACGGTCGATGCCCGTAAAGAAGGCCGATACCTTGGGATTGGCATTTCGAGCTATGTCGAGATCTCGGGCGCGGCTCCCTCGGCGGTGGCCTTCGCGCTGGGCGCACGCGCCGGGCTCTGGGAGAGTGCCCTCGTACGCGTGGCGCCAACGGGAAAGGTCACGACGTTTACGGGCTCGTGTACGACCGGACAGGGACACGAAACCTCGTATGCCCAGCTCGTCTCATCGGAGCTGGGCATTCCCATGGACGACATAGAGATCGTCCACGGGGACACGGACCGAGGGCAGTTCGGAATAGGCTCGTTTGGAAGCAGAAGCGTCGCCGTCGGAGGCACTGCCATATACATGAGCCTTCAGAAGGTGAGAGATAAGTCCAAGAAGATCGCCGCCCATCTCCTGGAGGCCGCGGAAGAAGACATCGTCTTCGAGGATGGAAAGCTCTTCGTACGGGGCGCACCGGCACAGGCCAAGACCTTCCAGGAGGTCGCCGGCGCCGCGTACTACTACGCCAGCCTTCCCGAAGACATGGAGCCCGGACTGGAGGCCACCAGCTTCTTCGACCCAAAGAACTTCACGTGGCCCTCGGGGACGCACATGGCCATAGTCGAAGTAGACTCTGATACCGGCGACACGAAGCTTCTCCGATACATTGGCGTTGACGACGTAGGCACGGTAATAAGTCCCATGATCGTGGACGGCATGGTACACGGAGGCGTCGCTCAGGGCGTCGGGCAAGCCCTTCAAGAGGAGGCCATATACAGCGAGGACGGACAGCTTCTCACGGGCAGCATGGCGGACTACGCGATCCCGACGGCCTCCGATTTTCCTTCGTTTGAGCTGGACCGAATCGTCACCCCTTCACCCACGAATCCTATGGGAGTGAAGGGCGCGGGAGAAACGGGCACCATAGCCGCATCCCCAGCCGTCATCAACGCCGTCGTCGACGCCCTGTCGCCCCTTGGAGTCAGGCACATCGACATGCCTGCGAAGCCCGAGAAGCTCTGGCGCGTGATTCAATCGGCCGGTAGCTAAGATTCCGACCTGCGGACGCCAACCGTAGCGTCCCGCTATAATAGAAGCCAGAAACATCTTAAGAGTTGCCGCCCCGAATAATCGGGGCGGCATTTTGCGTGAGAGAGTGCCTGAAGAACTCGAGAATGAAGACCCGGTCATTGCCATACTGCGCAGGTTGGAGTCCGAGAGCTATATCGCGGACCCCGCCATAGCCACGTCGATCTACATGGCCCAGGCCCTGGAGCGGCCGCTGCTCATAGAGGGCAGGGCGGGCGTAGGCAAGACGGAGATCGCCAACGTCATGGCTCGGCTGCTGGACACCACGCTGATACGCCTCCAGTGCTATGAGGGCCTCGACGTGACGACGGCCCTGTACGAGTGGAACTATCAGAAGCAGCTCCTGTGGATCAAGCTCAACGAGCAGAGCGCCAAGAGCGCCGAGGAGCGCGAGGGCGAGATCTTCAGCGAGGCGTTTCTCCTGGAGCGGCCGCTGCTTGCCGCGCTCACCAAGAAGGACAAGCCGCCGGTCCTGCTGATCGACGAGGTGGACAGGGCCGACGAGGAGTTCGAGGCGTTCCTCCTGGAGGTGCTGTCCGAGTTTCAGGTGACGATACCGGAGATCGGGACTATCAAGGCTGTCCACAAGCCCATGGTCATACTCACCTCCAACCGCAGCAGAGACCTGTCAGACGCTCTGAGGCGACGCTGCCTCTACCTTTGGATAGACTATCCGGACCTCGATAAGGAGCTGCGCATCGTCAGGTCCAAGGTAGACGGGATCGAGGAAAAGCTGGCGCGTCAGGTCGTCAGGTTCGTTGAGAGCGCCCGGCAGGTCGGCCTGGAGAAGGCCCCCGGCATCTCCGAGACCTTGGACTGGGCCAGGGTGATGGTAATCCTCCATATGGACCATCTTGACTCTGAGGCGGTCGAGCGCACATTGGGAGCCATCATAAAGGACGCGGACGATCTCGAGCGCTTCCGACGGGAGACGATAGACGAGATCCTCAGTAAGATCTAGCCCTCTTCTACTAAGGCCTTACATTCGTCGCAGGTACACAGCTTCCGCAGCATGTCGAAGGGGTAAATGCCGGTGTAGTGGGCGTCGCTCCAGAGGAACTGCACGGCGTACTTGCCGACCATGAGATAGTCCTCCGGGCGCAGGTCCATAGGCACGGATGCAGGGTCGAGCAGCTTCCTGTTGGTCCACTCCTCTACGCACTCGGCGCAGGCGCAGTTGAGGCGCAGGTATTTCGACTCATAGCTGCTGACGTGGCCGTCGCTCCACTCCACCTCGACGCCGTCGCCGGTCAATTCTACTTTGCTCACGGTTACGCCTGCGGTCATGATTTACCTCTACGCGAATATCGGGTCGAGACAGTCAACATTAACAGTATATTTTATAGACGGCCTGACTTACCAGTTTATGCTCCGAGATGGCAGGCCGTTTCCACGGACGAGAAAGAAGGCCGCCCCGATCTCTCGAAGCGGCCTTCATGTCTGCCCTTTAACTTGTAGGCTGCCCGCCCGGTATTCTAGTCGCCCTTTTTGCCCTTTCCATGATTGTCTGAATTCTTTGATACCGTCGGCGGCTGTGAGACGGCTATTTCCGTGCCGTCGCTATCGCCGTCCGGATCGGTGTTCGACACGGGGTCGTACACCATCGTGCCGTGACTGACTTCGTCAACCCGGAACATAACTTCGAGCATGCTCAGGTCGATATTCCCGCTTCTTACCGTGCACTTGCCCTTGCCGTTAGTCGTGCAAGAGAATGTGCCCAGAGTCCACGTTCCCGAGACGTCAGCCTTGGAGACCGTATTCCCGTCCGAATCGAGCACTACGATCTTGACCGAAGTCCTCCAGCCGCGCTTGCCGGTCCTGGCCTTGCCGTCAAGATCGCCAATGTGAATCATCACAGTCGCCGGTGGCGGCGGAGGCGCCGTCACATCCAGGGATGCGGCGTTGCTCGTCACGCCGTCAAGCGTCGCGGTTATCGACGTATTGCCTTCCGACAGGCCGTCGGCAAGGCCCGAGCCGTCGATGGCGGCTACGGAGCCGTTCGAGCTGTCCCAGAGCGCCGTGCCGGTGACATCAACCTGAGTGCTGTCGCTGTAAAACGCCGTCGCGTCGAACTGCTGGGTATCGCCGACCATGATGGATGCGCTGGTGGGCGAGACCTGTATCGAATCGAGCGTGACCACCGGAGGTGGCGGAGGCGCTGCGGCGGACACATGAGGCAGACCATAGCCGGAAGCAACGTCGAATCCCGTAGCCGCCCCGCCTCCGGTAGCCAGGAGAATATCCTCCACGCCGCCTCTAAGGTATGCCCTGGTCGATGCGGCGTCGCCCTGCCACTCCCTGGCCGCGAGGCCTGCTATATGCGGAGTGGACATCGACGTGCCGGTGCCGGAGCGATATCCGCCGTCGTTGAAAGTCGAAATGACAGAGACGCCGGCCGCCGCGTACTCTAGCTCACCGACGGTTATCACGTTGTCGTCGCCGTCATCAAAGCCTCGGCTGCTGAAGCTGGGAACCGAAAGCGAGGCATCGATGGCCCCGACGGCAATGACGTTTACGTCACGGGCCGGGAAATCTATGGAGCCGGCCTTGGGGCCGTCGTTGCCGGACGCGGCGACGAACAGGATATCAGGATAGGAGGCCATCGCATCGCTGATGAGCCCGAATTCCGTGTTTCCGCCGAAGCTCATCGTTACGATGTCGGCCAGGCCGTTGTTGCCGATGTAGCTGATCGCCGCAGCGACATCGTCCGCCGCGCAACCAGGGTTGCAGACCTTGATTACGAACAGGCCGGCCTCGGGCGCGACGCCATAGACGCCGGTGCCATCACCGCCGTCGGCAACTGCGGTCCCGGCCGTATGCGTGCCGTGGCCGTCGTCGTCCGTGCAGCCATTGGCCATGCCGTTAGTCGCGTCAAGACAGCCGACGATTCTGTTGACCAGGTCGGGATGGCCGGTGAAGACGCCCGTATCCAAATGAGCGATGGTTATGCCTGCTCCACCGCTTGTCGCGGTGATATTGGGGTCGTCGTATATCTGCTCCACGCCGTAG
>JADFQF010000189.1 GCA_022561955.1 Chloroflexota bacterium
CCGGCGATAACCGCTCCTGTCATCTAGCCGCCACCGGAGAGAATCACGGACGGCACAAACTCCAAATGCTCCGGCTCTATCGGGTATATAGTGCGGGCCATAAAGGAAACGAGTAGGGAGGAGGCCCCAAGTGCGCTGCCGTACAGACCCAGGCAGATAACCAGCCGCAGGCGCCGTTTTCCGATGTGGGGGGCGATTCGGGGAAAAGAGGTCCGTGTCAGCGTCATTGAGTTTCCGCTAGTTACCACGCCCGCCAGATCCAGCTCTTCTGCTCGATGACAGCTGACAAATCGCTTCGGGGAGATCTCCCGCAACTGAGGCGTTTCCGTGCGGCAGACATCCGTCGCATAAGTGCGACCGCATAACATTATCCTATGGCTGTTTATAGGATTCGCCTTCGGGGTGCTGCTCCCATTCTTCTCGGGCGCGCTCATGCCCTTGGGCACCGTCTATCTGGATCTTGCCCTGGGCATAATACGTCTGAGCGACTTACCGATGCTCACCCTCGATGCACTCATGCGCGCACCGATCTCTGCTTTTTCCCAGGGGGTGCTCGGGCTCTTCACCGGACTGATAGCCGGGACTATGTTCGGAGTTGGTGCATGGGTGATGGACATCGCTCGCACGTCGTCCCACCCTCACGCTTCGAAGTACGTCCCGTACGTCTTTTCGTTCAGCTTTTCAGCGGTGGTTTTGACCGTTGCCGCGTTCGGTCCGGCGGACGCACTTGCCAAGCTCGGCTAATAAGTTAGTGGGCTTGTCGGACCAACCAGGCTCACAGGACACGCGCCGGACTAGTCCGCAACAGGCTCGTGGGACAGGAGTTCCTTCGCCTGCCCTTCAGTGAGTGCTTCCAGCTCCGCAAGCATGCGGCCCACCTCGGCCTGGTCTGCCTTTCTCGCCCGATTCTCCGTTATCACCAGGGCCATCTGCTCCACTGTGGGCGATTCAAAGAGCGACTTGAGCGGCAACTCAACTCGGAAGGCGGTTATGGCCCTGGAAACGACCTGCGAAGCCATTAGCGAGTGGCCACCCAGGTCGAAGAAGCCGTCGTGAACGCCCACGCGGTCCAGGCGAAGCACGTCGGCCCATATATTCGCCAGCTCCACCTCAACGGGCGTGCGTGATCGGACGAACGGCGTATCTATCTCAGGGCGTCCATCGCCGGGGTCTGGAAGCGCTCTCCTGTCCACCTTGCCGTTGAGCGACAGCGGCAGCGCCTCCAGCAAGACAAAGGACGAGGGCACCATGTATCCCGGCAGTCTGTCCGCGAGCCAACGACGTATCGCGCTGACCGTGGATGGGATCTTTCCATCGAGGACGATGTAGGCCACGAGGCGCATGTTGTTAGGTCCGTCTTCGCGTGTCGTGACCACACACTGTTTTACGTATTCCAGGTCCAGAAGCGCTCTCTCGACCTCTGATAACGCGACGGTATACCCCCTGATTTTCACCCGAAAGTCTTTTCGACCCTGGTGCACGAGGCAGCCGTCCGGGAGCCTTGTGCCCATGTCCCCGGTCCGGAACGTCCGTTCTCCAGCAGCAGCAGGGTCCTCTGTGAACGCCGTTTGCGTCAGGTCCGGCCTCCGCCAGTAGCCCGGCGAGAGGTAGCGACTTCTGACGGCGATTTCGCCCATCTGTCCGGGGCCGACCTCGTTGCCCTCATCGTCAACCAAGAGGATCTCCTTGCCATCCACTGCATAGCCGACAGGCACCGTACTGCCGTGAATCTCGGTCTCTTTGTCCATGAAATACAGTCCCTGCGTCCCTGCCTCGGTGGAGGCCAGGCCGTTTACGAGGATGCAGTCTGATGAGAAGTGTTTCTTATATAGGTCAACATCCCTCTTGGTCAGGGACTCGCTACCTAATCTGATCAGGCGAAGATCTGGAAACTCCTCCACTCCCGTCAGCGTATCTACGAAGTGGCGAAAGAGCGGCGAGCCCGAGATATAGATGGTGACCCGTTCCCTGATCAGCCAGTCCGCGAAGTGCGCCAGGCCCTTCTCTGCAACGTTCATGGGATAGAGAGCCGCGCCGTTGAGCAGGGCGGTGAATATGTTCTTCATCGCGCTCCCCGTCCCAAAGGTGAGGAGGGTCAGTCGGTCCTCGGGGCAGATGCGGAAACAACCGGTCCGTATCAGAATGTCCTGCATGGCATTGACGTGATTCTGGACGACCGCCTTGGGTCCGCCCGTAGTCCCCGACGTATACAGGAAGTAGGTATATGCGTCCGGGGGTATGGGCAGGCCGACGTTGTCTGCTGAGAGGCCTTCATCCAATTCATCAACGTTGATCAGCTCGAAGCCTTCCTGAACGAGCTCAATGGCCATCGGAAGATTCTTTGCGTCCGTCAACATCATGACAGCTCGGGAGTCTTCCAGCATGTACTCCAGCCGCCTACGTGGAAGCGAAGGGTTCATCGGCACGAAGAACTTGCCCGTCTTCAACATCCCCATGATCGCCCCGATTACGGGCGCGTCATGATCGAGCATCAGGGCGACGGGCTCCGCCCCTTCGCCTCGCTTCTCCAGTATGGCGTGGGCTATGCGGTTGGCGAGCCCGTTGAGATTATCGTACGTGAACTCGTGGGAGTCCGTCTTGACCGCGACACGGTCCGGATACATGCGTA
Source organism: Chloroflexota bacterium (assembly GCA_022561955.1). Next base: position 2,630 of record JADFQF010000189.1, read on the forward strand.
CCATCTTCTCGAACCTGTCGGGTATGGAGCCATTCAGTACGTCCCTATCGAACTCGATGAAGCTCCCGCTGGGATGTCTACATCGGTCGCGAATCGCCTGCTGCCACTGAGGAATATTAACGGTCCTTATTGTTTTCGCCGCCATTTCCTTCTCCCGTCGTTCTCATTCAGTCGGCCCTATTCAGACAAAAGCTCTCTGGCTTGCCTGTCCGTAAGCACATCCAACTCCGACAACATCTGGTGAATTTCGACCCGACCCACCTTTTTGGCTTGATGCTCGGTAATTACGATCGCCATTTCGGCCACAGTTGGAGACTCGAACAGCGCTTTCAACGGCAGCTCCACTCTGAAGGTCTTGATGGCCCGCGAAAGGATATGCGAAGCCATCAAGGAGTGCCCGCCCAGGTCGAAGAAGCTGTCGTTGATGCCCACTTCATCAAGGTCCAACGCCTCCGCCCATATCTCTGACAGCATCACTTCCACAGGCGTGCGAGGCGCGGCAAATTCGATTTCGAGGTTGGGGCGCCCCTTCTCGGGCTCAGGCAGCGCCCGCCTGTCCACCTTACCGCCGGCGTCGAGGGGAAGAGATTCCAGGACCACGAAGGTCGAGGGTACCATGTATTCCGGCAGGATATCGGACAACGCGCGTCGTATGGCCTCGACGCTGGGCACGTCGTCCCCGTGTGGAACGACGTAGGCCAACAGACGTGTATCAACGGAGTCCCGCTGCGTTGCTACCACAACGGCCTCCCTCATGCCCGCCTCGCCAATCAGCGCCTTCTCGATTTCCACGAGCTCGACCCTGTGGCCTCTGGTCTTCACCTGAAAGTCCTTCCGCCCGAGGTGTATCAGACAGCCGTCCGGCAGTTTGCGGCCCAGGTCTCCGGTGAGGTAAATACGCGCCCCGCTTTCTGGGGCCGACACGAATCTGGCACGAGTAAGCTCTGGCCTATTCCAATATCCAAGAGAGAGGTAGCGACTCTTGATGGCGATCTCGCCCACGCGGCCCACACCCACGTCCTCGCCGGCATCGTCGAGCAATAGCGCCTGCTTGTCTTCAACGGGGTAGCCAACCGGCACGATGTCATCCGTGATCTGAGTTTCCTGGTCGACGTAGTAATGCCGCGCCGAACCTGTCTCCGTAATTCCCAGGCCGTTGAGAAAGATGCTCTTAGGTGAGAAATGCGCTTTGAACAGATCGATATCCGCCCTGTAGACTCGCTCACCTCCCACGTGAATCAAGCGGAGGTCTGGGAACATATCGGCTTCAGTCAGGGTGTTTGCAAACTGCCGGAACAATGAGACAACGGAGCGATAGACCGTAATCCTCTCTCGAACCATAAAGTCCGCCAGCTTATCCAACCCCTCTTCCTCGACGATGAAAGAGTGGACGCTGGCGCCATTAAGCAGAGAGCCAAAAATATCCCTGACCGCTCCGTTGAAGCCATGTGACCGAAGAAGCGTCTGCCTGTCCTCCATGCCCAGGTGGAACTCATTGGTGATGCTCATGATGTGATGAAGCAGGTTTCGGTGGTTGTCGAATACGCCCTTCGGCTGCCCAGTCGACCCGGAGGTGTAGATTATGTAGGCAAGGCTATCTGGGCCTTTTTCGGCCGTGGGGTTGTCACTTCCGAGTGAAGAATCCAACGCATCGACGTTCAGCACACGGCCCTCGCCCTTACCCAGTTTCTTGGCCAGTGCAAGATTCCCGCCGTTGGTGACCGTAAGCCCCGACTGCGAATCCTTCAACATGAAACTAAGGCGTTCGCTCGGGTAATTGGGGTCCAGGGACACGTAAAACTTGCCTGCCTTTAGCACGCCCATGATGGCGGCTATCGCCTGCACGCCGCGCTCTAACAGCAGCGCTATCGGCTCCGAACCCTCGCCGCGCTGCTCCAGGACCGCGTGGGCTATCCGGTTGGCAGCCCTGTTCAGCTCATCGTACGTAAGCT
>JADFQF010000190.1 GCA_022561955.1 Chloroflexota bacterium
ACCGCATGAAGGCCCGCATCAAGTTCTACATAGACCGAATTGGCATGGATGCCTTCCGCGAGGAGGTAGACGAGGAGCTGAAGCAGCCCTGGGCCCAGCGCGACATCGACCCCACGCCGCTGCTGTTCATCGAAGACGAGTCGCTCGACGCGCCTGCGCTCGACGGCGACTACCCATCACCCGCACCGGACGGCGACAGTGACTTTGAGGCATGGGAGAAAAGTAATACCGAGGAGCAGAAGCAGAAGGGCTACTTTGCCGTGACCGTGAAGCTGCCCCTGGGAGACGTCGAGGCGGAGCAATTCCATCAGCTGGCCGATATATCCAGGAGATACGCCGGAGGTCGAGCAAGGGTCACCCACCAGCAGAACTTGACCTTCAGGTGGGTGCCGGAGAAGGCGCTTCCGGCTATCTATCAGGAGCTCAGGAACATTGGCCTTGGCGCGGCCGGCGCCCATGAGATCTCCGACGTCGTATCGTGCCCCGGGACCGACAGCTGCAAGCTTGGCATAACGTCGTCCATGGGCCTCGCGAATGCTATGAGCGAGGCCATAGCGGGCATAGATACGTCGGACCCGCTGGTAAAGAAGTTGCACGTCAAGATGAGCGGCTGCCCCAACGGCTGCGGTCAGCACCACATAGCCGACATTGGCTTCCACGGCGCCGCTGCAAAGGGGCCGGGCGGACAGGTGCCGGCCTACGAGCTGTTCCTTGGCGGCAGCTTTTCCCCCGGAGACACCAGGTTCGGTCAGAGGGTCAAGACCAAGGTGCCGGCCAAGAGACTCCCGGAGGCCTTTCGCAAGGTCGTGGAGGACTACACGAAGCGTCACGACGACGGCGAGGAGTTCAAGGACTACGTGCTCCGCGTCGGTACCTCGCACTTCGAGGGCATACTGGAGGAGTTCAAGGAGATCCCGGAGCTCGGCCGCGAGACTTTGGACCAGTACATAGACTGGAGCAGCACTATCAAGTACGTGCTGGAGCGCGGCGAAGGCGAGTGCGCGGTGTAGCGGGATTTCCGATCGGGTAAGGTTCGTATGAAGAGAAATGGCCCCGGTTTTCCGGGGCCATTTTAGCTGCTCAACAAACTATCGTCGGGCCGTTCTTCGACGGGGCGCGCTCCTGTGGGCGTCGGATGGGGTCTACTTTTTCAGCCGCTTGCGGAACCGCTCCCACAACGTGGTCAACGCATTTTGAGAAGGATCTTCGATCAGCTGGCCACGCCATTTCTTCTCCGGGCCCTTGCGACCAGGAAGAAAGAACATTCCGTACGCAACCAAAAATAATATGAGTCCGGCCAGTGCGAGGGGAACGACGACGGCGGGCATAAACATGCGAAGCACCAGTGCCGCCATCAACAGCGATACGGCGGTCAGCATCAGCCTGCCTGGGGAGATCGGCCATCCTCTGCTGCCCATAGACTGGCGGAAATACATTCGCAAAAGCCGCCACAGCCCCGGCCTGGGTCGCCGCTTAACGGGGGCGACGGGAGCTTCCCCCGCTCTTTCAAGTATCTCTTCGATCTCTTTCTTGTACTGCTCGGACATCCTTACACCTCAAATCCGGAAAGCCGGCGAGACCTTTGCGAAGTCGTTGGCATCGAAGGGGCTCGTTCCATCATGCCTATGCATTATATAACGTATTCATGACCTCTGACGCCACGCTTGAATATACGCGCCGGGCGTTATGACCCAATCGCGGATACGAGTGACACCGACTGCATGCCTGCCCCAATCGAGTCACTCTCATACACCTCCGCCCCTCTATGTCCTTAACCGAATCCTAAACAACGGGAATGCGGCGTGTCAAGGCGAGAATCCGTAGTCGAAAATGCTCGAGATGGATTTCAAAATGCTTTCTATACGTTGAACAGTGATTATGTCCCTCCAACCCCCTAACAAGCGCTTTAGAGGCCCTCGGTCTATTATCTGCGGGGCTTGCCGTGATATAATCAACGGTGTAAACACATAGCTTGGAGTCGTCCGTGAAAATCACTCAAGAAGAGGAAGTAGACCGCCAAACCGTACTTCATATAGAGCTGGATGAGGAAGACCTCGACCCATACCTGGACCGAGGCTACAGGCGAGTCGCTCAACGCACCGCAATCCCCGGATTTCGGAAAGGCAAGGCTCCCAGAAGGATAATCGAGCAGTTTCTTGGCCGGGAAGTGTTGCTGAACGAGGTGCTCGACACGATGTTGCCGGAGGTGACGGGCCGCGCCATCGACGAACAGTCCATCGAAGCGGTCGGCCTGCCTCAGATCGAGCTGTTGGACCTCGATCCCCTGACCGTCAAGGCCATCGTGCCCCTGGTCCCGGACATAGACCTGGGTCCATATCGCGAAATCAGGGTCGAGGAAGAGACCACGGAAGTCGGCGAAGAAGATATCCAGTCACGCCTGGAACAGCTACAGCATAGTATGGCATCCTGGGAACCTGTGCAGCGCCCCGTCGTACTAGGGGACATGGTGACGATGAAGGCCAAGGGGGTGTCGGACGGCAATACGTTTATGGAGGAGTCGGATACCGTTTATTTCCTAGACGAGGACGCCGTTCGCCCGGTGCCGGGTTTCGCCAATGAGCTGGTCGACATGGAGCTGGACACGCCCAAGGAATTTACGATCGCGGTACCGGAGGACGCAGACGGCAATGAGCTTGCGGGCAAGGATGCGGTATTTACCGTAACCATCAGCGACATTAAGGAGCGGATACTGCCGGAGCTCGATGACGAGTTCGCCAAGGGCGCCGGGGAAGGCTTTGACACTTTCGAGGCCCTGCGTGAACGGGTGGAGAAGGATATCAAAGAAGAAACCCAGAGCGCGTCCATCCAACGCCACCGCGAGAAGATCATAGAGGAGATCATGCAGGGTGCGAGCATCGAGCTGGCGCCGGTAATGATCGATCACGAAGTGACCCACATGGCCGACGAGCGAGCCAACGTCCTCGCGAGAATGAATGTGCGTGCGGACGACTATCTTCGGTCCATAAATAAGACTGAAGACGAGATGAAGGAAGAGCTTCGTGAGGAGGCCGGCCAACGCATCAAGCGAACGTTTATCCTGTCCAAGCTGGCCGAGGTCGAGGGACTCGAAGTGTCTGACGAGGACGTAGAAGAGCGCATTCAGAGCCTTCTCTCCGACCAGAGTGAAGGCTCGGAGGAGCCCACCATCACAGATGACATGAGAGGCTCCGTCGAGCGCCTACTGATGGGCGAGAAGACGATGGAGCGGCTTACCGAGATCGCAAAGGGCGAGGCGCCTCCCATAGCAGCGGACTCGTCCTCGGAGGCAGGTTCTGACGAGGACAAGGATGTTGACGAGGCTGTGGATACGGAAGCTGAAAAAGACGATAAAGAAGGAGAATAACGGAATGCTTTACGGGCCTGAAGACATTAAGTCCAATGGTTGGCCCCTCTGGTCCAAGAGGCCTGAAGACATAATACCCATGGTCGTGGAGAGTGGTGCGCGCGGAGACCGCGCATATGACATTTACTCCCTCCTGTTGAAGGAGCGCATCGTATTCCTCGGCACGCCAATCGTCGACCATGTCGCCAACGCAATCATCGCTCAGCTCTTATTCCTCGATAGGGATGACCCGGAGAGGGACATCAGCCTGTATATCAACACGCCCGGCGGCGTTATTAGTGCCGGCCTGGCAATCTATGACACGATGAATCTGATCAGGCCCAACGTGTCGACGATATGCGTCGGCCTGGCGGCCAGCATGGGCACCGTCCTGCTTTGCGCGGGTGCGAAGGGCAAACGCTTCGCACTTCCCAACTCGACCGTGCATATGCACCAGCCTCTGGGCGGCGCTCAGGGACAGGCGTCCGACATCGAAATCCACGCACGTGAGATACTGAGGCTTCAAGACAAGATACGCTCGATACTGTCCGAGCATACGGGGCAGTCCTATGAGAAGGTCGCCCAGGACACGGATAGGGACTTTTTCTTGAACGCCGAGCAAGCACAGGAATACGGCCTTGTTGACGAGGTGTTGATGACACCTGCCAAAGTAAACTAGGCCTCGAACTTTCCCATGGGAAATAGATTGGATTTAGGGGGTAGCCTCCGCATATGAGTGGACGAACAGACTATCAATGTTCATTCTGTGGCAAGGCGCAGGCGCAAGTTAAGCGCCTGATTGCCGGTCCGGACCGAGTCTTTATATGCGACGAATGTGTAACCCTTTGCGACCAGATAATTGCCGAGGAGAATTCGAGTCAGCCGACGGACAACTCGAGCCCGATGGCGAAGGGCTTAAACCCTAAGTGGATCAACCACCTCCTCGACGAGTACGTTGTGGGGCAGGACCATGCCAAGAAGATCTTGAGCGTGGCCGTCTACAACCATTACAAGCGCGTAGGCTCGAATAAGAAGGGTGAGCAGGTCGAGCTGCAAAAGGCCAACATCCTCATGCTTGGTCCTTCGGGGTCCGGAAAGACGCACTTGGCCCAGACGCTGGCCCGCGTTCTCGACGTGCCCTTCGCGATCGCCGATGCCACGTCTCTGACCGAGGCCGGTTATGTCGGCGAGGACGTCGAAAACATCCTGCTGA
>JADFQF010000191.1 GCA_022561955.1 Chloroflexota bacterium
GCTATCAGACGGACGACGTCGGCATCGTCACGATCTGCTTCAGCTTCGCGGACAGGGTGCGCTCCTGCGAGCTGGTAGCGGAGGCGTTCGGGCTGCAGGAAGAAGACGATGGGTAGAAGATGCTCTGTGTGCTAGAATTCGGCGAGAATGCCGAGCGAAACGGACGAAGGACACAGAGTAAAGAAATGGATTTTACAGAGCACATCACCGTTGACCCTGAGATCTGTCACGGCAAGGCATGCATCAAAGGCACCCGCATAATGGTAACCGTGATATTGGATAATCTAGCCGCTGGCTTAGATAGGGATGAAATACTTGCCAGCTATCCCACCCTGAGAGATGAAGACATTCGGGCTGCGATCGCATACGCAGCCGAGCTCGCAAAAGAACGAATATTGCCCCTTAGATAAGAATCAACAAATTGAATTTTAAGATGACGAAAATCTCCCAGTCGAATATGTGAATATTCTTGTCGACGCAGGCCATGACGCCACTAGCGTCATTTCCCAGAACCTGCAAGGCAGGCCTGACTCCCAAATAATTGATGCTTGTCGGGCAGAGGACCGCTCGCTGATAACTCAAGACCTCGATTTCGCCGACATTCGTTCATATCCACCCGAGAACTATCCGGGGCTAGCTGTCCTTAGATTGTCAAAGCAGGACAAGTACAGTTTAATCGAGGCCCTGCAAAGAGTGTTGCCTTCCTTTGAGTCCGAGGCCTTACGGGGCAGATTGTGGATCATAGAGGACCAGAGAATTAGGATCAGAGGCGGTGAATGACTGGCCAACATTCGGAACGGGCCGAACATCATGTTAATAGCAAAGAGGCGATAACGTGACCATCTCAGGCGACAGACCCGAACCCAGATTCGACTGGTTTATCCCCATCGACGGCGACGGCGAGCACATCGGCACCGTCAAGGCCGAGCGGCCACCCACCTTTGAGTACCTGCGAAAAGTCGTCGAGACGGCCGAGGACAACGGCTACTACTCTCTGCTGATTCCGACCAGGTTCGCCAACGGGCTCTTCGAGGAGAAGGAGCCGCTGGCCGAGACCTGGACGACGGTGACGGCCCTGGCCGCCGTTACCAGCCGCATCCGATTCCTCATCGCGGTGAGACCGGGCTTCGTCTCCACCGGCCTCTTCGCCCAGATGGCGGCGACCCTCAGCGAGATAAGCAAGGGCCGCATCGACCTCAACATTGTGCCGGGCGGCATTCAGGGAGACTTCGAACGCCTGGGCGAGACCAGCGACCACGCCTTCCGGTACGAGCGGGCCGAGGAGTTCATCGCGGCGTGCCGGAAGCTCTGGGAGGCGCCGGAGCCCGTCGTGTTCGAGGGAGAGCACGTGCGGCTGAACGGCGCGCTGTGCTCCCCTGTCCCCGTGCCACCGGGGCCGCAATTCTACCTGGGCGGCGCGTCGGACGCGGCGTTTGGCCTCGCCGGTCGACAGTCGGACGTCTACCTCGCCTGGATCCAACCCCAGGACGATATCGCCAGGTTTATCGACAGGGCCAGAGCCCAGTTTGAAGCGGCGGGCAGAGTCGGCGTCCTCGGAATGCGGACCCACATAATCGCCAGGGACAGCGAGGAGGAGGCGTGGGACGCCGCGGGGGAGCTGCTGTCTCAGTCCGACGTCAGGGTGAAGGACCAGCGGCAGGCCGTGTTTGCCGGAACGCCCATGGTAGGCCAGAGAGCCCAGGCGCAGGCCGTGCCCGATCATCGCCTCGGAGCCCATCTCTGGAACGGCATATCCACCGTACGGGTCAACTGCGGGACGGCCATAGTCGGGAGTCATGAGCAGGTCGCCGAGGAGCTGCTCGGCTACTGGCGGCTGGGCATGGACGAGTTCATCCTCTCCGGATTTCCCCATGTCGAGGAGTGCGAGCGGGTGGCCGACGGCGTCATTCCCCTGACCAGGTCGTTGATCGCGCGGGAGAGGGGCTCTTAACTCACATGGCAAACGCCGAGATCATTTCGATTGGCTCCGAGCTGCTTCTGGGACAGATCGTGGACACCAACGCGTCGTGGATGGCGCAGCGCCTCACAGAGATAGGCGTGAACCTCTACTACAAGACGACGGTTGGCGACAACCCGCGGCGCATGAGCGAGGTGATTGCCAAGGCCCTCGAACGCTCGGACATCGTCATCACGGGCGGTGGAATCGGCCCCACGCAAGACGATCTGACGCGCGAGATCATCGCGGAGGTGACGAACAGAGAGCTTGTCCTCGACCCTCATCTCAAGGAGCAGATCGAGCACAGGTTTCGGCGGCGCGGCCTGATAATGACTGCTAACAACGAGCGGCAGGCCTACATTCCCAAGGGCGCCATTCCTGTTGAGAACCCCAACGGCACCGCGCCGTCGTTCATAGTCGAGGACCCGCGCGGCGTCGTCATAGCCCTGCCCGGTGTTCCCTTTGAGATGAAGTGGCTCTTCGAAAACGAGGTAGTGCCCTATCTGATTAAAAAGTTCGGCTTGCAAGAGATCATTACGTACAAGGTGTTGAAGGTCGCTGAGATAGGCGAAAGCAGCGTTGACGACAGAATCGGACACCTCATCGCCGACTCTCAGAACCCGACGGTCGGAGTTCTGGCACACCCCGGCCAGGTAGACGTCCGTATCGCGGCCAAGGCCACAGACAGCCGGCACGCCGAAAGGCTGATCGCGCCCGTCGAGGAGGAGGTCAGGAGGCTGCTCGGCAGACACGTGTTCGCGGTGGATGACGAGACGATGGAGGACGTGGTAGGGAAGCTGATGATGGAGAAGGGCTCCACCGTGGCGGTGTACGAAGACCTTACCAGCGGCCTGGTCGCCGAGAGGATGTTACGAGCCAGTCCGGAGTACTTCATCGAAGGCATAATCGGCAACCACCCGACTTCGGTCAGGCGACTCCTGGAATTTTCGCGTAGGGCCGAGGACTTCGAGGACATCCTGGAAGAGCCGGAGGCGCTGGCGGACGAGCTTGCGTGGGCCATCCGGATACAGGCCGGCAGCCACTACGGGCTGGCATTGCACGCGGTGCCGCACCCGGACGAGCAGGCGGAAAACCTCGCCAGGGGCCGCACGTTTATCTCGATCACCGACGGAAGGGACTTTCGAAGGCGCGACTACTCCTACGGCGGGCGCGGCCTCCCGGACCGCACCCGCATGAGCCTGAACGCCATCGAGCTTTTGAGGATGACGCTGATTGAAGGCATGGGTTAGACCGGTGCGCATCGTTCTTCGTGAATACTTTTTTAGGGCGAAAACGATCTAACTGGCCAGCCAAAAGTCGAGTTGGGGGGAAGAAGAAATGAGATTTGTCAGATACCAGGTAGATAGCGCCGTCTCCTACGGAATCCTGGAAGGGGAAGAGATCGAGGTAATTACCGGCAACCCCCTCGGCTCTTACGCGCGGACAAGTCAGAGAAGACCGCTGGACTCGGTGAAGCTCCTGATTCCCTTCGAACCCGGCGTTTTTTACGCTGCGGGGCTAAACTATGCGGACCACGTCAAGGTCGTAGACCCAATCCTGGGCATTACCGAGGCTGACCTCCCGACAAGTGCCAATATCGGCTATCGCGCCAACAACGCCCTCATTGCCCACGACGAGCCGATAATCAAACCCAGGGACTCCACGGAGCGGTTCCAGTACGAGGGCGAGCTGGTCGTCGTCATCGGCAAGCGGGCCAAGAACCTGACCGAGGACGAGGCCCTGTCCTGCGTGTTCGGATACACCATCGGAAACGACGTCAGCGAGCGCACGTGGCAGGCGGGAGACAGCACGATGTGGCGGGCCAAGAACAGCGATACGTTCAAGCCCATGGGCCCGTGGATAGAGACCGCCGTTGACCTGGAGGGCATGCAAACGGTGGTAAGGCTCAATGGAAGGGTGGCGTCTGACTTCCCCACGAACAACATGATCTTCGGAGTGGCGCACTACATCAGCGCCATGACGCGATACCTGACGCTCTATCCCGGCGACATGATCTGGATGGGCACCGACGGCGCCACCGAAAACATGGCGGACGGCGACACCGTGGAGATAGACATCAGCGAGATCGGCACCCTGAGCAACAAGGTGCAGTGGGAAAAGTAACCCCGTGGGCCTTTCAGGGCCATGCCTGCGGTCCCTCGGCCGCAACAAGATGTGGGAGCCCTTCCGGTAGGGGCACGGCATGCCGTGCCCCTACGCTGTCTGACCCGGCGGTCAACCTCCGGCGGCCCGTTTTAGTTCGCCAATCTTGACACCCAGTTGCGCGGACCTGCGTTAGGACGCCATATACCCGTTTCCGCCGGCCACGCCTGCAATCCCCTCCGCGTGGCTAAAGATCATAGTGCCGCCGGGCGGCGGCTTGCTTGGGAATGTTTTGCTGGAACAGGTCGGGATGGGCGTTTTTCGCCAAGGCCAGGTGGTAGGTGAAAAGCTGCAGCGCCACCACGTACACTAAGGGGCTCCACAGCTCCGGCATTTCCGGCAGCTCCAGGGTAACAGCGGCCTGCTTAACCAATTCTATGTCCCCCTCTTGAACCAGTGCCCAAACCGGGG
>JADFQF010000192.1 GCA_022561955.1 Chloroflexota bacterium
ATTGGAACCGCGGGCACGGTTGCCAAGAGTGCTCAGGTTTGGAAACTCGTCGGTGGCGGCTGGATGAAACATGCGGAATTCAAATCGTTGAAGGCGGCCGTTCTGCAAACGGACGCCAAAGGCAACCTATTTGTTGGAACCGGCACACCACACAGCGCCGAGGTTCGCGGCAAGGGCCACGCGGAAGTCTGGAGGATTGACCGGGCGGGAAAGAAGAGACGGCTGCGGGCGTTCCCGGAACAGGATATCGCCTACTCCATGGCTTGGTTTCAAGGCAAACTGCATGTGGGATTGATGGCAGAAGATCTTCCAGGCAGGGCCGAGATTTGGCGGTTTGACGATCCCGGTTGGACGCGAATTGCCGGCGCTGGCATCAACGGGTGGCCGGCGGACAATAGCTACGCGGGTGTGTACGAAATGTGGGTCCACGACGCAGCACTCATCGCTGGAACATTCAGCCGCACGATGGGTGACGGCGATGTGCTCAAGCTCACCGGCAATCGATGGGTCGACCTGCACGCGCCAAAGTCCATCCTTGCGCTCAGCTTCGAGCGCTATCGGGGAAAACTGGTGGGGGCCTTCTCCAACTCCTCCTCCGGGACGCCCTTTCGAATGCTGCTGACCTGGTCCAGTATCGTCTGAACGGCGTCGTACACGCGTTTGGGATCGACGCCCGCCGATACGACGAAGGCGCCCGTGTCCATGAAATGCGCGACGCCGCTATGGACGTCGTAGGCCAGGCCACGCTTCTCCCGCACCTCGACGAACAGCCTGCTGCTCATGCCTTCCCCCAGCATGGTGCTGATGAGGTCCAGCACGTACCTGTCGGGATCTACCAGCGAGACGCCCGGAACGGCTATAGACAGGTGTGTCTGCTCTGTGCGGCGATACTCCAGTCGCGACTTCGCGGCGGACTGGTCTCCCTCAAATGGCGCCCACGCCTTCTTTTCGGTCGAGCGCCACCCTTCGCACATGCCCTCGATGAGGCTGACGACGTGATCGTGGTTGATGTTCCCGGCCACGCTGATGACGGTATTTGTCGGCGTGTAGTAGCTGCGGACATGCTCCAGGAGCATGTCTTGAGTTATGGCCGACACCGTCTCCCTGGAACCGGCGATGTCCCGTCCGAGAGGGTGGTCGGGCCAGAGCATCTCATCGATGAGGGCGTCCACCTTGTAGTTGGGGTAATCGTTGATCATGTTCAGCTCTTCGATTACCACCATGCGCTCATTTTCGATGGCGTCCGGCTCGAACACCGAGTTGCGCACGACATCCAGCATCAGGTCCAGGCTCGATTCGAAGTGGGGTTGGGCCACCTTGCACCAGATCACGGTAAGCTCGTGTTCCGTGCCCGCGTTGATGACGCCGCCCGTGCCTTCGATCTCACCACTGATCATCTGCGGCTCGGGGCGGCGTTCGGTGCCTTTGAACACCATGTGCTCTATGTAGTGGGAGACTCCGGCCTGTTCGTCGGTCTCATATCGCGAGCCGACGCCGATGTAGACGCATATGCTGACTGCACGTGTATAGTGCATTTCGCTCGTCACGATCCGTAGACCGTTGTCGAGCGTGGTCTTTTGAAAGGAGGCTTCCCTCTCCTCGGCTGTAAAAGTTGTCATGCTTCGATTTTAGGCCATGCCCCGAGGGGCGTCAATCGCTTTAACATGGGAATAAGGCCGAAACGGGCCCGCCTAAGAGGTGCGGATTTCCACCCCGGACCGCTCCTCTTGCACGCGCGCTACGGCCCCCGCCGCCAGCCTTCCCCAACCCCTGTTCTGGCCCGCTATGTAGCGCTGTTGAACGATGTTGGACACCTCCATGGGGACGCGCAGACTTCGGCCAAGCTCGGTGGCGAGCCCGACGTCCTTGGCGGCCAGGTCCAGCTGAAATCCCGGCTCGAAATTGCCGCTGAACAGGCCGTCGGGAAAGCCCCGCATGGCAGTCGTGTTGCCCGAGCTCTTGGACACGGCGTCGAACAGTGTCTGCGGGTCCACTCCCCACTTGACGCCCACGCTGAACGCCTCGGAGAGAATCACTCCCACGCTCAGGCCGATGAGGTTGTTGATTATCTTGCAGACTGCGCCGGAGCCGAGGCCCCCGCAGTACATGACCTCGCTTCCGATCAGGTCCAGGACGGGCTTATATTTCTCGTAAACGGCCTTGTCTCCGCCGACCATGATGCAGAGGGTCGCCTTCTCGGCGCCGACGGTGCCGCCGCTGACGGGAGCGTCCAGCATGACCATCCCCTTCTCGCGGGCCGCCGCTTCAATACGGACGATCGTGGAAGGGTCTGTCGTGCTGAGGTCGAAGAAGGCCTTTCCGGATACGGCTCCGTTAAGAATGCCGCCTTCGCCCAGAGAGACCTCTTCGACATTTTCGGGCCGCGGCAGCGAGGTGAATATGACTTCGCTATCGTTTATGACGTCACGCGGGCTGTTACCCCACGATGCACCCCCCGACACTAGCTCGTCGGCAGCCTCCTTGCGGATATCGAATACCGTTAGATCGTGACCGCCCGCCGCGACGTTTTGGGCCATGTGACGGCCCATATAACCTACGCCTATGAATCCAACCTTCATCGTGTCTCCTAACCTCGCCCTGATGCGAAAAACTCCGCTCTTGCACTGCATGAAGCAGCGATTGCCTCTACTTGAACGTGGAATTTCGGATGCATGATACTGACACGTCGGACGGGTGGCAAGCCCCGTCATTCTCCGACCACCCGCAGCCGGTTTATATTTCTGTAAGAAATGTGTGCTATTAGTTGAATAAGGCACGAATCCGGGCAAATCGACGAGAGCGTAATCTAATATGGTGATCGGCTCATCAAACTATCGTGAGTCGTCGGCGTCGTCAGGGCGGACGCTTCCCGAACACGGCTAGCGACGCGGACTCCGCGAGAGCCCAATTGTCTGCATTGAAGGAGATCAATCCATGGGTCTGTTCAGAAGGCTCGCATTCTCGGTCTTGACGCCGGTGGTGGGAATCGTCGTGCTGACGGCCTGCGGCAGCGGTGCGGCGGAGCCTGTTCCCGCAAGCAGTCCACCGTCGAGCGCCTCTTCCGCATCGGGAGGGCCAACCGCGACGGTGGCGCCTGGACCGACGGCAGTGGGGTCTGGGGAATCTCTGCTATTGACGCCTGACGAGCCGGAGGGGGTGAAGGCGAGGCTGAGAACCGGTGACGAGAAGCGGGCGCCGGAGATAACTGGAATCGCCAATTGGATAAACTCGGAGCCGCTTACCATCCACGACCAGCAGGGCAAGGTCGTTCTGATAGATTTCTGGACCTACACCTGCGTGAACTGCATTCGGACGATGCCCTTCTTGAAGGCCTGGTATGAGAAGTACGAAGACAAGGGCCTGGTCCTCATAGGAATTCACACGCCGGAGTTCGAGTTCGAGAAGGACACGGACAACGTCGTGCAGGCGATGAAGGACTTCGGCTTGATCTACCCGGTGGCGCAGGACAACGACTTCGGCACCTGGAGGGCGTTCAACAACCGCTTCTGGCCGGCCAAGTACCTCATCGACGCGGAGGGCTTCATTCGGTACACGCATTTTGGCGAGGGTGCCTACGAAGAGACGGAGGAATGGATAAGGGACCTGCTGATAGAGGCAGGAGCCGACCTGAGCGACGTACCGCTGAGCACGATGCCGGAGCCTCGCCCCGATGCCGCGGCCGTGAGGGCCGAGCCCGGACTTGGTCCGACGCGCGAGCTGTACGCGGGCTACGAGAGGAATATCGGCGCGCTTCTCTCCAGAAACGCACCGCCATACATCCTTCATGAGGAGTTCTACGACGATAAGGACGTTAACATCCAATACAGGGACCCCGGCGAGTACCAGAACAACTTTCTGTATATCCAGGGTCTCTGGAATAACTCCGCCGAGCATCTGACTCATGCTAGGGCGACTACGGGCTATGAGGATTATCTGGCGATCAAGTTCTTCGCCACCAGCGTGAACATAGTCATGTTGCCTACCGGCGTGTCCGAGTTGGAGGTACGCGTGACCATGGATGGGGCGCCCATGCCCAAGGGGGACGCCGGAGCGGACATCCAGTTTGACTCGGATGGGAACAGCTTCATTAATGTAAATGGGGCCCGCATGTACAACGTGGTGAACCTGATGGAATTTGGCGGACACGAGCTGAAGCTCAGCTCGAACTCTCAGGGTTTTTCGGTCTTCGCCTACACCTTCGGCGTGTACGAGGGCGGCGAACCCAACACGGAGGGCTTTGGGTTCGATGATTATGAAGGCTAGCTATCTGACCGGACTGTTCGGAGTCTTGGCGATTTTTCTATCTGCATGCTCCGCTACGATTCCGTCGGAGAACCCCGACAAGTCGGAGGGGATAGTATCTCAGGGCGATGCGGAACCAGCTGTCGTCGAGGCCGGGGCTTCGCGATTCAACGAGGTGCCCCTTATCAAGGGACCGGTGTCGGCCGACGGGCTGCATCTAATTTTCGGCACGCCCGATCTTGGCCTTGGTAGGCAGAGGGTAGCGGTG
>JADFQF010000193.1 GCA_022561955.1 Chloroflexota bacterium
TTAGTACAAAGTCCAGCTTAGAAACTATCTCAAAATGGTCATGGGGGAGTCCAGAGGGGGCTATCCTCCTCTGGCAGAGGGCCTGGGGGATGTGCCCCCAGGAACAAAAAACCCCGAGGGAGGGCGGGAACAAGGCGTCCTCCTTTTTGAGATAGTTACTAAAGGGACTCTGTAAAGCCGGTCCGACCGTGGACTGAGGTCAGTCCTCGTCTTCCGGCGAAAGCAGGGCGTCCACGAACTCCTCGGGGTTGAACTGGACGATGTCGTCGGGCTGCTCGCCCGTGCCGATGTAGAGCACCGGCAGGTCCAGCTCGTCGGCGATGGAAAAAACGACGCCGCCCTTGGCCGTGCCGTCCAGCTTGGCCAGGAACACGCCGTCGCAGGCCACGGCATCGACGAACGACCGCGCCTGCATGAGTCCGTTCTGGCCCGTCGTCGCGTCCAGGGCGAGGATTACCCGCTGGGATTCGGCTCCCTGACTGGCGAGGACCCGTTGAATCTTCTTGAGCTCCTCCATGAGGTTGAGCTTTGTGTGGAGTCTACCGGCGGTGTCTATGATGACGACGTCGGCGCCGCGTGACCTTGCGGCCTGCAGCGTGTCGAAGGCCACGGCTCCGGGGTCGGCGCCCGACTGGTGGGCGATCACGTCTACATCGAGCCTCTCACCCCACATCTGAAGCTGCTCGATGGCGGCGGCCCTGAACGTGTCGGCCGCGCCCAGAATGACCTTGCTCCCGGACTCCTTGTAGCTGTTGGCCAGCTTGGCTATGCTCGTGGTCTTGCCCACGCCGTTTACGCCGACTACGAGGATGACCAGGGGAGGCTCGTCCACGGCGAGCGCGTTCTCGGCATCTTCCACGGTCACCAGGCTGATCATCTCGTCCTTCAGAAGCTGCAACGCCTCCTGTGGGTCGGAGATGCCTTCGTCCCTGATTCGTTGTCGGAGCACGTCGAGCAGCTTGGCGCTGGTGGCGACCCCCACGTCGGCTGAGATCAGTATCTCTTCCAGCTCGTCCCAGACCTCGTCGTCCAGGCTGCCCCGTTGGAAGAGGCCGGAAACCCGGCCGAACCAGCTCTGGCGCGACCTCTTTACGGCCTGCTCCGTCTTTTCCTTCTCGTGCCCTTCCCGTCGAAAGAACTTCAGCATCTAGTGCTTCCCGGTAGCCCGGCCTTCGCATGGACAAGAGGCGGAAATTTGAATATGAACGGATGACGCATTCGTTAGTCGACCTCTATCTTGACTATTACCCTCTGCTCATCGGAACGTCGCCCGGGGTAGGAGTCAACGCCCATGTATTTCTTGGCGAGCTTGTCGATGTGGGCGTCCGCGCCTTCGGTGGTCATCTCCACGACGCGCCCGCGCATTGATGCCTGCGAAAAGGGGTTGTCGGCGTCCCACACGGTGATCGCGACGCGCGGGTCCCTCCGCAGGTTCTCGGTCTTCACCCTGCCCTCCGCCGTGTTGAATATGACATGCTCTCCGTCGGAGTCGATCCAAACGGCGGTTGATTGGGGAGACCCGTCGGGCATGATGGTAGCGACGGTCGCCACGTTCTTGCCCTCGGTCAAAAGTTTTAATGCGCTCTCGCTAAGCTTGGTCATAATCCGCTCCCGCTACTAACATATGAACACTCATCGTAGCCAGACTAACATGACGAAATAGGGCAAACAAGGAATCCAGCGGCAGGATTTTCGCGCCAAAAGAAAGAGGCGCCCCACATGAGGGCGCCTCTTTCTCTGATTTCGCTCTTGCGGGTGGTGTTTAGACCACCGGTTCGAGTACTCGGCTAGCTGATTAAGCGGGTGTTCTCCGAACGGAGCCTGTTGCGGAAGTCCTTCTTGGCTTCATCAAGGGTCGGTGCAACGGACCCGCCGTGCAGCTGTACGCTGGAGAAGTAGCTGTCAAAGCCAGAAATCGGGTGGATGTGACGTATCGTGCTAAACACTTTTCGAATCATTTTCTCTCCTTGGATTAGTCCTGCGGATTCCTGTCTTAAAATTCATTAATCCTTATTACTATTATCAACAAAATGGAACATCATGTAAACACATATTGTGTGATATACTTCATCTGATTTAATGATGAATAGGTGCGGGTCTGACTATGGAACTGAGAGAGCTGCGCAGCTTCACGACGGCCGCCAGGCTACGTAGCATTTCGAAGGCCGCCGTGGAGCTCGGGATTGGCCAACCCACGGTTACAATGCATATCAAGAAGCTCGAAGAGGAGATTGACATGGTCCTCTTCGACCGTGTCAGGCGCCCTATTCAGCTCACCCGGGCCGGGCAGCGCCTATCGGAGATAGCCACGCCCCTGGTCGAGGGCATAGATTCCCTGGTCACCCTGACCAATGAGGCCGAGGAGCGCGGGCCGGTCGATGTCGCGTCCACTCCCGATATCATCCCGCACACCCTGCTCCAGGTGGTCAGGGTCTTTCTGAAGAGGTATCCGCACGTCCATCTGAGGCTACGGTCAGAGACCCGCACCGAGGTGCTGAGGTTGGTGCAGGACGGGGAAGTTGACCTGGGCATCGTGCAGCATCCCGAGAGGAATGAAGAATTCGACTTCCTGGGGCTGTTCCTTTACGAGAGGGTGCTCATCACGCCCCTCAATCATCCCCTGCTCAAGGAGACACTGAACTCCATCGACCAGATCGCGAAGTGGCCTCTCATACTGATGGGACGCGGGACGCACACCAGGAACATCCTCGAAGATGAGTTCAGGCGTAAGGGTCTGAAGTACGAGGTCATCGTGGAGCTAGACAGCATGGACATGATCAAGCGCTACGTGGCCCTGGGCATGGGAATCTCGGTAGGCCCCAAGCTGGCAATAGAAAAAGAGGACATGAAAACTCTTGGCGTCGTCAGCCTTGCCAATCTGTTGCCGGTCGAGCAAGCCGGCATCGTCACGCTCCGGCGGAAGACTATCTCGACTCCGACTCAGAATTTCATGAACGTCATGAAGGATGTGCTCGCGCCCGAAAAACCCAGGCGGAGAAGGTAGCCAGGCCTTCGCCCCGGAAAAGGCCCGGCCGGATGTGAAGCCGATGCTCCGGCGGTCCCCAGGTCGGACTCGGTCAGCCGTTGATGCCCACCAGCTCCGCCGTTACGAGAATCCTGTAGTCGTAGACCAGCCTCGGCACGCATGCGACGAGGGTAATCGTCGCCCATTTCGTATCGTACAGTCGCATATCGTCCTGGTGGACGACGTCGGTGGCGGTGACCTTGTACAAGAAGACGTGTCCCTCCTCGTTCTCCAGCGTGACGTACACGTCGTCACCGTTGCGAAGCTGCTCCGGGATGTCCGGCAGCCGCTGGAATATGTTGCCCTCGCCCTTTATAGGGCTCTCCAGATGGCCAAAGAACCAGCCGTTGCCGGACTCTCCGGGGTTGGATGAATCTGGGATGTGGCCGACCGTATTCTTAGGCGTTTCGTAGGCGCGGCTATCTCCGAGATTTACTATCTCCAACTCTTTGATGTCCGACTCGACGCCGATGCTGGGCACCGTGATTCTGGTTGTCTTCGACCCTGACCGGGGCGCAAGTATGTCCGAGGCGGATATGGCCCGGAACCCGTCGGGGAGCTCCGCCTCCACACCCTGGCTATATGTGAACTCGTCCGTTCCCGCCCAGAGCGGGCTCGCCCAGTATTTGGGATGCAGCTTAACCCCGGGGTAGATCGACGTGTAGCTAGCCTCGGGGAAAGCCGACAAGAGCCGACCGGGCTCCCCGCCTGCGGATGGCGAAACCGCATCGACGCCGGCCCGTGCGATATCGGTGGGCGCTCCTGGAGCGAGGGCGACATCGTGGCGGACGACCCCGGCGGCCAGGACGCGCACGGCTCCGGATGGCTGCTCAGGAGGCGACGCGGCGACGGTCGTCAAGGGAACGAGACTCGCCTCGGTCCCAACGGAGTAGGTGAGGTCCTTGAGCTGTGAGCGAGCGTAGATGCCGTACCCGTAGTAGGACCCAACTGCGGCGAGGGTAATTAGGCCCACCAAGATCATGGCCAAGCCCGTATAGGCACTGAGGGTACGTCTGTGCGGAGTCAACCTTCCACCTCGATCGTGGCCAATCTTCAACCCGGTCCCGTCCCTAAGAGGGCACTCCGTCCGAATGGGCCTGCATCAATATTCAGACCGCTCCAAAATTTTTGGCGTTGATTCATTCTAGCACCGGCAGGCTGGTCTTTACGACCAACTGCACGACGCTTGTAGACCGATAATTGGGGGCGACAACTAAGATCGGCGGCGCGAATAAGAATGGGTGAGAAGAACTACCTCACCCTCGGAGTATGCATAGCCCCGCTGGCAATCGGCTCGTTAAGGTAGACATCGCCGTTACGGATCTTGATATTGAATCCGCAATCGGGATTGCTGCACACCCATGCCTTGTAGTGAATTGGAGCTCCCTGGCTCCCGAAATCAGACAGCGGCAAGAGACTACCTTCCTTACATCCGCGGCATTCAGGCCATCCT
>JADFQF010000194.1 GCA_022561955.1 Chloroflexota bacterium
AGGAAGCTGTGAGTTTCCACGAGCCCGCTTGATTTAGAGCCGATCCGACAACTGTAACGAGTGGTTCGACAAGCTCACCACGAACGGGCAATCCTCCGTTCGTCCTGTCCGACTCTTTATACGGAATATCATCGGACTCCGCCGCAGCGGAGAGCACGGTCGAAGGACCGTAAGACGTCCAACTTAGGTTGTCGGATAGGCTCTTAGCCGCATCTGAGCGAAACATCGGGAATGCCAGGCTCTAGGCCGAAATAAATTCCGGTTAGCCGGCCTGAAATTACGAGGGCGCGGTTATGTCCAGCGTGTGCGGAAGGCGTCAAGGGCCCTCCATGATCTCACGAATCGTGACGATACATATCTCGGCTCTTCTTCCGGCGTTCTACTGCATCGCGCTGCCGGCAATCTCCCGAAACACCTCGCGCCAGACCTTAGGGTCGCCTCCACCATGAACGGCACGGTAGGCGATTACGCCGTTGCCGTCAAAGGCGATCTTCGTGGATGTTTGAAGCAAGCGAAGATCGACCAGGGTCTTGGGGTCCGTCTTGGCGATGGGCCACGGATAGCCTTGCTGCTTCCGATATCGCTCCATCAGCTCGAGGCTTTCCGCGGGGTCCTGCCCAACTGCGTAAAATGCGACTCGATCGGCGAACTCCGGATAAACATCCTTCATGCGTTGCAACTCAACGCGGCAGACGGCTCACCAGGTCGCGAAGAAAAACAGGAACGTAGGCTTGCCTTCACCGATAAGACCGCTGGTGGAGACGGTAATTCCGTTATTCAGAAGCATGTCGAAGTCGGGAATTCTCTTGCCGACCGTCGTACCGATTGTCGCTCTCGTCGCAGACGAATCCAGGGTGGTAAGAGGAGTAGAACGAGCCTCACCGGCCTGGGCCTCAGGCAGATCCTTCGAGGCATTGCCGAAAAACGCTACGGCGCCGCCAATTGCCGCAAGGACGGCGATCCCTCCCAGAGTAAGCCCAAGAATACGCGTGAGGCTGCGTCCGCCGGTCTGTCCGGCCCTCGTTGTAGGCCTGTTTCGCGCTCGTTGACGACGTTTATTTCTGGCTTTTCTATCGGCCAAAATATACCTCCCGACCTGTTCGTTCAGAGAGCTCTATTTGGAGTACGGTAAAACGTCCAGATGAGATTTTCGGACAGGCGCTTGACCTTCGTTCTCTGAAGGAACGACACCCGCTTCTATCGATTTGGCAAATTCAGCTTCACCCGAAACGGTCGGTTGTATCGGAGATATGGGGACGCAAAGCATGGCGGGAGCGAGAGGGAGTCGAACCCACCGCACCGGCCGCAGGGCCGGAGCCATCGGATTTGAAGTCCGTGAGACCCACCGGAGCCTATCCGCTCCCAAGCGTCCCGAATCCTGAGCGGGATTCGAGGACATCAAAGGGGCGCTCCATCGAACGCCCCGAGTGATTATAGTCTATCGCCTGTATAACGCAACACCGCGTTAGGGCATCGCGTGCAGGCCAAATGTTAAGAGGCCAACGCCTCGTCCAGGTTCTTCTTGAGCACGGATTTAGGCACCGCGCCCACGACCTGTTTCACGGGTTGCCCATCGCTGAATATGAGCAGTGTGGGAATGCCCCTGACGCCGTAGGTCATGGCCGTCTGAGGGTTGGAGTCTACGTCCAGCTTGGCGAACTTGACCTGGCCGTCATACTCCTCCGCGAGCTCTTCGACCAGCGGTGCGATCACCTTGCACGGTGCGCACCAGTCCGCCCAAAAGTCTACCAGGACGGGCGTGTCGGACTTTATGACCTCCTGGTCAAAGGTGCTGTCGGTTACTTCCATAGTGTGTGCCATCTAGTGAGGTCCTCCGAGGTTTCTTATGTTTGGGAGCTTGTTGTCCCATACAATTAAGATGCGAACGATGTAGCGCAGATTCCACTATAGCACAAGGATATAGACCGACTCTTCATTATCGCCGTCATGATTATTCGCCGACCCGGCTGAGCGAGAGGGGATACCTCACCCCGTTCCCGATTCGTCCGCGTTAGATCGTTGCCCGGCGATTGTGGAGGGACGTCTCAGCGCCTGGGACCTCCCGGCCTTGTCAGCTCGTAGTTGACGTAGTCCCCCACTATGGTGTCGACCTCCTCCCACCACAGGGTTCCCAGGATGAGGCCCTTGGGAACGTCGAACACCATCCATCCCTGCACCTGGAAGTTCTTGTCCAACTCTACTTCGCCCCAGAGAAACGGCATGAACTTGCCCTCGTCGGGGCTGGTCGCGTCGACATATTCGGCATTCTCGAACGGATTCAGCGGGCTTATCCTCTCGCCTCGCCTATCTCCAAGATCTGCGGCATCCGGGTCCACCAGGAGCGGTGTGACCAGGCTCGTCCTATTCACGATCGTCACGTCGACCATCGCCAGCTGCCTGTTGGACGCCCTGGGCCGCAGGACGCGATGTTTACCCTGGCTGTCCAGAAACGCTATCTTATCCACGAGGTTCGGCTCCGAGGCATGGAGCTCAAGACTTCTCCCCCTGACCACCAACAGCTTCGGCTCGGAGCTGCAGGCTAGCAGCAGCAGCGCCAGCGCCGCCAACAGATACGCGGCGAATCGAAACCGCGCCGGACCGAATCGCGTGCGGGTGCCTCTAATTCCTTGTGAATCGCTATCCAAGTTACTTGGAGAAATCGACATCAGGTAATTTCACTGCCCCCTGAAATAAATGAGCGTATTATTTGCGACCACGGCGAGTACCCCGGACGCTGAGATCAGTCAACGGCCGAAAGGGACGGCATCGCCCTCAGCTTCTCCACCAGTCCGGGGAGCACTGAGAGCACGTAGTCTACGTCTTCCTCGGTATTTTCCCGACCTAATGTAATACGTAGGCTTCCCTGGGCCAGATCTGCGGACAGCCCGATGGCAAGCAGTACGTGGGAGGGTTCTAGGGAGGCCGAGGAGCATGCGCTGCCGCTCGAGGCCCATATTCCGGCGAAATCCAGCCCGAGCAATACCGGCTCCCCCTCCACGTTCTCGAAAGACACGTTGATATTGTTTGGCAGCCTGCGGGTCGGATGGCCGTTGATATGGACACGGTCTATCCTCTCCTCAAGCCCGGCGAGCAGTCTTTCTCTCAGCCGAAGGCACCGCTCCGCGACCTCATCGCGCTCCTCGCAGGCCAATCTGTACGCCTCGGCCAGGCCCACAATTCCGGGCACGTTCTCGGTGCCCGAGCGGCGCTGGCGCTCCTGCCCGCCGCCCATGCTTTGCGGCTCGAAGGCCGTCCCTCTGCGAATATAAAGGAGGCCTACGCCCTTGGGACCGTGGAACTTGTGGGCGGAGAGGCTCAGGAGGTCAACGCCGAGGTCTCTTACGTTGATTTCCAGCAGGCCGGCCGCCTGGACCGCGTCCGTGTGGACGGTGATGGTCCGCCGCCTTCGCTCGGCCTCTTCTTTTACGAGCCTTGTGATCTCCTTGATTGGCTGTACCGTGCCGATCTCGTTGTTCGCCATCATGATGCTTACGAGTATCGTCTTGTCGGTGATGGCGGCGGCGACCTCGTCGGGGGATATCAGGCCGTCTCGGTCCACCGGAAGGTAGGTGACGTCGAAGCCGAACTGCTCCAGCTGATGACAGGTGTGCAGCACCGCGTGGTGCTCGATGTTCGATGTTATTATGTGGTTTCCGACGTGCTTGAGGGCGAAGGCGACGCCCTTCAACGCAGCGTTGTCGGACTCCGTGCCGCCGCTGGTGAAGACGATCTCGCTCATCCTGGCGCCCAGTAGGTGCGAGATGGTCTCGCGGGCATCGTCGACGGCCTTACGCGACTCCTGCGCCAGGGTGTAGATGCTGGAGGGGTTGCCGAAGCTCTCCGAAAAGTAGGGGAGCATGGCCCGCAGCACCTCTTCACGCACCGGCGTCGTCGCGGAGTGGTCCAGGTAAATCACCTTATCGGTCGTGGACATATACTGCCTACCTCATTGCCGCCGAAATCGATTCTTCGTGTTAATTGCGAAGCGGAGTTCTAATAGTATTTTAACACGTGGGAAAGCCGCGCATAAGATAGTCACGGAATGCTGTAGCCCATGAGCTTATAGGCTAGTCTCGCGGCGGTGAACGCCCCGGCCGTGGGTCCTTCCGGCGGGCACAGCTCCGATATATCGAAGCCCACGATCTCTCTGCCTTCGGCGACGGTCCGGAGGAGGCTGGTGACCTCGTGCCAGAGCATCCCACCCGGCTCCGGCGTCCCGACGGCGGACACGACGGCTGGGTCGAAGACGTCCATGTCGATGCTGACGTACACGTGCCGCGTGAGCTGATCGGCCACGGACGGTGCGATGTCCTCGACGTTCGAGAAGCCGCTGCGCCAGAAATACACGGGTATGCCCTGTGCCTGTATGAAATCGTTTTCTTCTTCGCTCAGGCTGCGTACGCCTACCTGTACCATCGGCGCGACCTCGCATATGCGTCGAGCGACGCAGGCGTGGCCCCAGCGGGCGCC
>JADFQF010000195.1 GCA_022561955.1 Chloroflexota bacterium
TGGTGATCGGCGTGAATATCGCGCACCTGGCGCCGCCCAGCAACGTACTCGTGCACGTACAAGACCTGGGGAGCGGCCTGTCTAACGTCAACATCCTGACCCAGGAGAACGTCGGCAACGTCACGTTTACTCCGGCCATCACGTCGGGCACGACGGGGCTGATAGAGATCGTCGCCGACAAGGCCGATGAAAGCTCCCCGGCCAGGTTCCAGATCGAGGTGTTCGACGTCGCGGGCAACAGGTCGGAGTGCGACCCACTGCTGGCGGTGCTCGACCGCGGCCCGTCCAGCCCGAGGTACAGCACATATGACGGGATTCCTCAGGCGGACCGGTACTTCACCATCAGCAACACCGGCGAGTCGATAATCACCTACGCGCTGGTGAACGTGAACGACAGATGGTTCATCATGCCGACGCTGCTGCCCTACGAGATCAAGACGATCGACATCGGGTCGGTGCTGGTGGCTGGTGCGAACAACGCGATCACGGTCTGGGGCGGCGGGCACGGGTCCAGCGTGATGATTTCGGACGTGATGCCGGCGTGGACGAACACGTTCGCGTACCCGGACGAGCCGCTGTATTGAGTGATTGTCTCAGAGGATGGTTCGACAGGCTCACCACGAATGGAGGTAAAGGATGAAGAAGAAGGCTTATGAGAAGCCCGTACTCGCCCGGCACGGTCTGCTGAGGAAGCTGACGAAGGGTTCCTGGTAGTACGTCCGGCCCGAAAAGTTTACTATAGAGGGAGCTCCCGGCAATGGGCAAAGCCGAGGGCTCCCTCGTGTTATTGCATCACGTGCGTAGCGATAACACGGGTGCCCGCCCCGTTGAAAATTAAGGGGCCCTGTGCAATAGTTGACTCAGGCGTCAGGCCGATGAAATTCGCCCTTGTCTGGTGCATTCATGGTGGCAACCCCCGATTCCATGTTCAAAAGGCGCGACGGCGTCGTATCGCAGGTAGCTTCCAAGAAAATGGTCCTGCTCGATGTCGACGGCGGTGAGTACTACAGCCTGAACGACGTCGGCGCCAGGGTCTGGGAGCTAAGCGACGGCTCGCACTCCCTGGAGCAGATCATCAACACGCTGATCGAGGAACACGACGCTCCCGGCGATGTCATACGAACGGATGTGACCGAGCTGGTGGAGGACCTGGTCGTTGAGAAATTACTGGTCAAGGTCTCTTAGGCGGGCGGCGGCCTATCACGACGTCTGGTGGCCACCCAACGCCATTTTGCTCTTGAGGATACTCACCGTTCTGGCCGTCTCTCCCCTGCTCGTACGATTCGACCTGCCGCGCTTGAAGACGCTTATCGAACCCAGGCGCGCCCGTCGGGCCAGGCTGGACAAGAAAACACCATCCACCGAGAGGGTGGACAGGATCGTTCGATACACGGACGGCATGCTCGCGAGTCGCGGACCCATGATGCGCAAGAACTGCTTTCGCAGGGCCATCACCCTGTACTATTTTCTGCGTCGTGAGGGCATGGAGCTGGATGTCTGCTTCGGCGTAAAGACGCCGGACGAATCCGTGCTCGACGGTCACTGTTGGCTCGTCAGGGATGAGTCGCCCTACCTCGAAGTCAACGACCCCACGTCCACGTTCACGCCCGTTTACTCCTTTTCTCAGATCACCCCCATGCAAGCCGACGGGTAGAGCCTCCCAAATATGAAGTCGGCGCATGGACCGGAACTGCTGGAGGAGCTATTCACGTTTCACGGCGTGAACATCTCCATCTCGTCCGACAGCCCCTGGATGTTGGGGGCCCTGCGCAATACCCTTCGACACTTTCCCTCGGACGACGGCGCAGAGCCCGATATCAGGTTCACGTATAAGTTCGCCCCAGACATTGAAAGCCACTGGGTGCGACAGCCTGAGGGCCGGGAGCGTGTCGTGTACGAGCCGCTCCTGGGCCAACTCGCCATGATAGAAGACAAGCTGTTCATGAACTACGGCGAACGAGGCCGGCTGCTCTGCGACCCGGAACGAGGCCGCGTAGACGTTTCCATCCTGGAGTCGGAGGCGGACAACGAGTGGCTCGTGACGCACCCCATGTTCATTCCCGCCTTTCACGAGCTGCTGAAGCGTCGCGGCCTCTATAGCCTGCACGCGTCGGCGCTCTCGGTGGGCGGCGACGGGGTCCTCTTTCCGGGCACGAGCGGCTCGGGGAAGTCGACGATGGCCATCGGGCTCATGAAGGAGGGATTCGATTTTCTGGGCGACGACACCGTTTTTCTGGCGCGAAGCGATGAAGGGCTGGACGTTCTGGCCTTTCCCGACGTGATCGACTACACGGACCGCACCTTGGAGCTTTTTCCCGAGCTGAACGGGGCGGAATCGACGCCGCGAAACCCGCTGACGCGTAAGCGGCAGGCGAGGGCCGAGGACGTATTCGACGTAGGCTTCACGCCAAAGTGTCGCCCCAGGCTCCTTGTATTCCCGCGCGTATCCGGCAATTCTCGCAGCGTGTTGGAGCCGATGGACAAGGACGACGCCCTGGCGGAGCAGGCCCCCAACGTGCTTCTCACGGAGGCGAGCTCGTCCCAGAAGCATCTGGACGTCCTGGCGGAGCTGGTCAAATCGACGGAGACGTACCGGCTCGAGACGGGCACCGACTTCCCATATTTAGCCGACCTCCTGAGAGACATGCTTGGCCGGCCCCAACCCCATCCGGACCGCGGCGAAGAGTAGCCGGCGATGATTGGTTTGTCGAAGTCCAGAGTTTCACCAGAGGCGAAAATCGTTACCCTCTGTTCCATGCAGGACCCGTCATCGGTCATGGCGGAGATAGAGGCTTGTGCACGCCTGGTGAAGGACTGGGGCCGGGTCGTGGAGCTGGCACGGAGGCATCGAGTCGCCGCCGTGATCCTGCCGCATGTCGAAGACCTGGCGGACCGCGGCGTAGTTCAAAGCGAGGTCGCGGAGGAAGTCCGCAGGGCTGCCTTCGCGGATATCGCCGCCACGGCGCGTCTCAGGGTGGCGCTCAAGGAGATACTTTCGGCCCTCGGCGAATCGCGCGCGGACGTAATCGTATTGAAGGGAGCGGCCCTGTCGACTCTGATCTACGATGACCAGTCTGTCCGGCCCTCGGACGACATCGACCTGTTGTGCAAGGAGGACTCATACGAAAAGGTGTGGGCCATCCTGGTCAAGCTGGGGTACGAGACCGACGACAGCCCGTCGCTGCCCCACAGGCACTCCCACGAGGAGACCTACTTCGAGCGCCACTTCTTCCACCCGGACGGCTTCGTTCACGTGGAGCTGCACGTGGACGACAGCATCAAGATGGGCGTAAGACCCCAGCTGGCGGCCTCGCAGTGGACGAGGGTGCGCTCGATAGAGATCGACGGTTCGCCCGCGCTGATGCTGGGTCTCGAGGACCAGGTGGTCATGTTGAGCGTGCACCTGCACAGGCACGGCTTCAACAGGCTGGTCTGGTTCAAGGACATAGACCTGCTCCTCAGGAGGTATGGCGACGACCTGGACTGGGAGGAGATTCTTGACCTGGCGCGACTGGAAAGCGTTGGCCCGTCCCTGTGGTACACGTTCCGCTTTCTACAGGAGATGCTCGATACGCCTGTTCCCGAGGAGGCGATGGCGGCGCTGAAGCCCGGCAGGCTCGTCCTCTGGATATACAATGCAATCTGGCCGGAAGCAGGAGTGCTCGACCTTCGAGGGCGTCCGAAGCGACGGGCGCTGCAGTTCAGCATTCATGAGTCGTGGCGGGGCACGATTCCGAGCCTCTTGTTGATGGGACGCCGTCGCGAGAAGAT
Organism: Chloroflexota bacterium; assembly: GCA_022561955.1. Next base: position 3,772 of record JADFQF010000195.1, read on the forward strand.
AGGCATCCTCTTGCGCCGCATGCTGCGCAAACGAGGAGCCGACCGGGCCTAGCCGAAATCCCGCCTTCGGCGATGAAACGTCCGCGTGCAACTTCTAACGCTGCAAGCTCCGCCATGTATTTCTTCGCCAGGGTATTCGGACCAGGGGCATATGGCACGTGAGTGGTTCACATGTTTCAGGATGCCCGCGACGCGTCGCCAATGAGCCGCAGACCGAAACACCTTGCATTGAGCCATGAAACTCCCTTGACTGGGTGAAGGGGCCGACACTAGGATGCATATCGTTGGCTAAATGGAAACCCTCCGGCCCCGTATAAGGGCCATAATGCGTTATTAGGTGCGACGTGCGTATCACATTTGCGGTACTTGCTTTTCTCTCCCTGGCGATATTCGTGGGATGTACCGATTCGTCTGGGGGTCCCGAACAGTCGCTATCCGAGTTTCTGAATCGCACGAGCACCCCGACGGCTACATCGAACTGCGCGACCGCTCGAAAGACGTGATCATCTCCGGCGGCGAAAACATTTCATCCATCGAGGTCGAACAAGTTATTTACCGTCATGAGGCGGTGCTTGAATGCGCGGTCATCGGCGTGCCCCACGAAAAGTGGGGGGAATCGCCCAAGGCTTTCGTCACGCTTAAACCAGGGGCCACGGCAACCGAACAAGAGATCATCGGTTTCTGCCGGGA
>JADFQF010000196.1 GCA_022561955.1 Chloroflexota bacterium
CTCGACACAGACACGAAGTCTCTCAAACCGATTCGAGGCGCACCGCCGACGATGCTGGACGCGCCGGACGAGTGCCCCTTTCTTGAAAGGTGCCATAAGGCCGTGAACCAGTGCAGAACGGGACCCGCACCAAAGCTGATTGACGTTGAGCCCGGGCATAAGCTGGCCTGTTACAACCCCATGGTGCACGACTAGCTCCGGAGATCTCAGGCGCGCGGGCTGAAGGCGAGGGCATATTTGGCGTCACTTCGGCTGGATTCCGCCGGCGGGATGGCGGCTATTCCATCCACGGCATGAACTGGCGCCACTCCTCCAAAATACTCCTGTGGTGGAACATGTAGTAGGGATTCGGCCGCGGCGCGGTAGGCTTTTTGAGCATCCTCATGTTGGCTTCTTTTGGCGTAAGGCCGGCCTTTCTGTGGTTGCATGGAATGCAGGCGCTCACGACGTTCTCCCATACGTGAGGACCGCCTCTGGAGCGCGGCATGATGTGATCGAGAGTCATATTCTTGGACTCTTTTCCGCAGTACTGGCATCTGAAGCCGTCTCTGTAGAAGATCGCACGGCGAGACAGCCTGCGTCGCACCAGGGGACGCCTTACCATGTAAACGAGGCGGATAACCGACGGCACCTGCACGAGCAGCGAGATAGTACGGATGTGGCCGCGGCCGTTGATGATAATCTCCGCTTTGCCCCGCCCCAGAAGCACTACGGCGCGCCTCACGTTGCACACGTTCAGCGGCTGGTAGTTCTGGTTAAGAACTAGTACGGGGGAGTTAATCAAAGGTCTGCCGTTTAGCTGTTGACATTTTTATGCCGGGTTATCCCTCTATAGCGCTCTCCAGGATCTCCAGTGAAATCTTAAAGTCTGACGGAATGAATCCCAGGGCGTTCCCCGGCAGAGCGTTGGTGAAGTTGATGAACGCCGGTACCGTGGCCGAATCCGTCAGCGCCCCTTCGACCGCTTCCTTAGTATCTTCTACTTTAGGCACCTGGACCGCGATGCCTCCAGTAATTCCCGTGTCGGGCAGCTCGAAGTTATATGTAAACCTGGCCAACACGATAATGATTGCGCTGGCGATCATAATGCCCAGTATCGCACCGACGACTATCCCTCCGACGCGGTCGGCGACGCCGACAACGCCCAGCGTCGCGAGGTTAACGATGGGGCGTACGACCTTCCAGACGATTCTCGCCAGCACAAGAGACAGGGCCATGATGACTATGTAGGCCAGGACCGTGACGATCGTGTCGCTGGACAAGGATGAGGCGAAGATTCCTCCGACCTCGTCGCTGAGCCGTCCGGCTACGAGCCAGCCGATGAGCAGGGCCATCGCGTTGATCGCCGCGCCGAGCAGACCCAGACGCATGCCCAGAATCGCCCCGACTACCAGGATCGCGAGTAATAAGATATCCAACCAGTTCATAGGGGTCCTCGATTAGCTGCCTCAGGAGCTGTTCTCTCCCGCTCCAGGTGAGCAACATTTATTGTTCGCTCAGTTTAACATAGGCCCAAAAGGCTACAAAGGGCCGCTCCGGTCAGCTTTAGCGTGTAGAGTTCTCGGCCCGGCTAGCTCTGAATCCGCAGATCATCCGATTCCGCTCTTCACTAATCGTCTGCCGACCCATGTGGTGAGCATTGCCGGTTTCGCGGCAAAAGCCTGGCCGGCCTGCCACGTCCCAGACCGGCGTCCGTCACGTACCTGCGGGAGTATCCTGTCGCCGCCGGGAAGGTCATTGCCGGGCTCCTGAGCATCCGGGCACGATGGAGCGCCTTCCCCGGACTATGGCAGCGCGATCATACCCGTGACATGCCGTCTAATCGAGTTGTCGGTCGGATATAGGCGGAAAAGGCCGATTACGAAGGGCGGTCGAGTATTATAATTGGAAGCATGACGACAATCATGGCGCGTGGCCCGCAGCAGTGACTATCGGCATCATATTAGGATTCCTGCAGGGGACTACGGAGTGGCTGCCGGTGAGCTCCGAGGGGGTCGTCGCCTTCGTCGGCAGCTTCTTCTTCGGTCGATCATTGAGCGAGGCCGTGGCCATCGCCCTCTGGCTCCACCTGGGCACCGTGATATCCGCCCTCGTCGTCTTACGCTCCGAGGTATTGGGCCTCGTCAGAGGTGCGCTAACCAGTCCCCTCAGGCCCTCGCCACTCCTGAGATTCATCGTCGTCTCGACCCTTGTCAGCGCCGTGATCGGGTTCCCGCTGCTGCTGACCCTGGACGAGTTCTCGACGCGGGTTGGCGCGGCGGCCATGGGGATAATAGGCCTCATGATGTTCATCACGGGCGGGCTCCAGCTGAGACGGAAAGAGGATGGGACTCGTAAGAGAGACGACCTCTCCTACAAGGACGCCCTGCTGGCGGGCATCGCCCAGGGACTCGCCGCATTGCCGGGGCTTAGCCGTTCCGGGCTTACGGTCTCGGCGCTGCTCGCCAGGCATATCGACCGGCGCGAGGCCCTCGTCTTGAGCTTCCTCATGAGCATTCCGGCGAGCCTTGGGGCGGGGATATTCTCGGCGCGAGAGGGCGGAAGTCTTGAGGCAAGCAGCGCCCTCGCCGCCATGATCGTGGCCGCGGTGGTCGGGCTGTTTACCATCCGAATCCTGTTATCCGTCGTCGAGCGAGTCAACTTCGCGAAGCTCGTCATCATCGTAGGCGTCTTCATGATCGCGGGCGCGGCCTTGCAGGTCTTTAGCTGATTCCAGCTCTCCTGTATTAGTTCACTACCTCAGAATATGGTTCGACAAGCTCACCACGAACGGAGAGGGTTCTTTCCGCCCGTTCGTCCTGAGCCTGTCGAAGGATGGCCCATTCTGAATAGGCGTTTTGAGGTAGTTATCAAGTTAATGGCATATTTTGAATGTGCTTCCCGCCGACCAGGCCGGAGGATTGCCAAGTCCGCGGTCCATGAATGAAAATGCCGACGCCATAGCGCGTGTCCGCAGACGTATCGCTCGGCGTGCAGGCGAATTGAAGCCATTTTCATGTCAAGTAAGGATCGGAGGAAAAAATGCTACCGGATGAATACAGCGTCCAGGGAAAATCTGTGATCATAACCGGCGCGGCCCGTGGAATCGGCAAGGGCATCGCCCGTGTGCTGGCCGAGGCGGGTGCCAACGTCATGGTCACCGCGCTAACGGACCGCTACCTCAAGCCGCTGGCGGAGGAGATGGCGGCGTCTGGGCATCCCATCGAGACGTTGACCGCCGACGCCACGAAGGCCGAGGAATGGCGGAAGACCGTTGACGCGGCAATGGAAAAGTGGGGGCGCATCGACGTGCTCGTCAACAACCTGGGCGATGCCATTCGCAAGCCGCTCGTGCCCCTGCCCGGCGGATCGAGCGACGCTCCGATCACGGACGACGAGTGGCGGTTCGTCATGGACGTAAACCTGACCCAGGCGTTTTTGGGCTGTCGTGCCGTCGGCCCGCATTTCATCGAGAGGCGCATGGGACGGGTAATCAACATCAGCGCCTTCGCCGCTCGTAAGGGCAGCCCGGACATGCTCTTGTATTCCGTTGCCAAGACCGGCCTTGCTCGACTGACCCAGACCCTTTCACTGGAGTGGGCTCCTTACGGCGTCAACGTGAACTGCATCGCGCCTGGCATGTTTCCCGACCCGGAGACGGGCGACCCACAGCAGGTCGCGGCCTCCAGAGAGAGGGCCAAGTCTGATATACCGCTGGGACGGGTGGGTGAGCTGAGAGAGGTGGGCCTGTTGGCCCTATACCTGGCGTCGGACGCATCGGCTTACATGACGGGGGAGACTCTGTTCCTGGACGGCGGCTACAGCCACGCCTAATTTTTTTCGAGCAGGATTCGAAGTAAGTGCGGGCGGCGCCGTGACGTTCCTTAGAGCTCCACGACATCGTTTTCCAGCGTGCCGATGCCCTCGATCGTGATGACGACTACGTCCCCTTCCTGCAGCGTAAACTCGGGAGGTGGAACGATGGCCGTGCCCGTCAGCACCGTCGTCATGTTCGGGACGAAGTTGTACCTCTGAAGCCAGTCGGCGAGCTCCTCGCAGGTCCGCGCCATGAGCGACGTATTCGTCTCGCCGCTGAATATCTCCTCCCCGTCGCGATTGACGAGGCACTGGACGCCCAGCTTGTACGGATCGAAGCCGCCGTCGGCGGTCAGGAAGCATGGGCCGATGGAGCAGCACCGGTTGAACAGCTTGGCCTGCGGAAGGTAGAGGGGGTTTTCGCCCTCGATGGTCCTGCTGCTCATGTCGTTGCCGATGGTGTATCCGATGATCGCTCCCCTGTAAAGGACGAAGGCCAGCTCCGGCTCAGGCACGTTCCATTTGGAATCTCCACGTATGCCGACGGACTCGAAGGGACCGACGCAGCGGTCCGGCGTGGCCTTCAGGAATAGCTCGGGACGCTCCGACGTGTAGACCTTCGAGTACACGTCCGGAGTGTCG
>JADFQF010000197.1 GCA_022561955.1 Chloroflexota bacterium
CGCCGAGGGGATTTGAGAAAAGCGTGAAAAAAATGGCGAGAACAGCCACTATTATTAGCAGGTATATGAAGCTATTCCGCATGAGACGGGGATTCATCCTACCTCACTCGCCGGAGGGAACTCTCTACTGCGCGGCATGCTCAGTCGCCTCGAGCGATGCTGCCTGAGCCGGTCGGCAGGCACGACAGGCTATCACCCTACAAATGAACAAAACGCTAGTGAGTTACTCGCCACCATCGATTATATCAGATTAGTGACATTGGCACCGTACCGAGTCCGCTGATACCTGCATGCCCGGCGTCGGGATGAATGGTCCAGGGCCATGGGCCTTTCGTTGACACTGCGGGGAGATACTTATACCATTTCCGCTGGCATGAGGCATCCGTCCGATCGCCGTTCCGTGTGATCTCGCATGCCGGCCGGCCTGTTGGCCTCGATACCAAGACGATTCTCGAAGGCGATTCCGATGTGTCCCAGCGAACAACTGAGGCGAACGCCGCTCTATGACGTCCATGTTGCCCTGGGCGGGCGTCTCGTGCCCTTTTCCGGATGGGAGATGCCTATTCAATATGGAGGCATCCTGGACGAGGCGAGGGCCGTCCGAAGCAGGTCGGGTCTGTTCGACGTCTCACACATGGGCAGACTGGACATACGGGGGCCCGGTGCCGCGGAGCTGTTGAGCCGAGTCCTGAGCGTGGACGTCGGCGGCCTGAGGATGGGCAGGGCCAAGTACAACGTCATCTGCGATCAAGAGGGCGGCATCATAGACGACTGCATCGTTTATCGAAGGGGTGACGACAGGTTCCTCTTGATACCCAATGCTTCTAACACGGACGCCGTTCTCGCCTGGCTCGAAAGATGGAACGCATCCGGCATGGGCAAGAAAGCCTCCATCAGCAACGTAACGTCGGAATTCGCCATGATAGCCCACCAGGGCCCGGAGGCAGTCGATATCCTGAACAAGCTTGCAGAAGTAGACGTCTCCACGATCAGGCCCTTCAGGGCCGTCGAAACCGTGGTGGCTGGGGCGGATGCCCTCCTGGCACGGACGGGCTACACGGGCGAGGACGGCTTCGAGATGATTCTGAGCTCTTCCCACGCGGCCGGTGTGTGGACGCAGCTGATCGACGCAGGCGCGACCCCCTGCGGGCTGGGGTCACGGGACGTTCTCCGGCTCGAGGCCGGTCTTCTGCTTCACGGCAACGACATGGATACGTCCATAAATCCCTACGAGGCGGGTCTGGACAGATTCGTCGACCCGGACCGAGAGGGCTATGTCGCTCACGAGGCCTTGACGAAGGCCAGGGACGGTGGAGTTTCCAGGAGGCTTGTCGGGTTCAAGATGGTGGATAGGGGCATCCCGCGTCACGGATATGCCATAAAAGACGGGCCCGAGACCATCGGCGAAGTGTCCAGCGGGAGCCACTCGCCAACGCTTGACACAAGCATAGGATTGGGCTATGTTCCTACCGGTTACACGGCGGTGGGGTCGCGCTTCCAGGTGGATATCAGAGGCCGCCTGACCGAGGCTGAGGTCACGACGCTCCCATTCTATTCGCGGAGAAGAGACGGATGAATCCTCCGGACCTGAAGTACTCTGAAGAGCACGAATGGGTGCGAGTCGAGTCGGGCAGCGTCGTCGTCATTGGAATAACGGAATTTGCCGCCGAAAGCCTGGGGGACGTGGTTTTCGTGGAGCTTCCGGAGGCGGGGTCTCAGGTTACTCAATTCGAAAAGATGGGTGAGATCGAGTCTGTAAAGGCTGTTAACGATCTCTACTCTCCGATCAGCGGACAGATCAGCGAGCGGAACGAGCAGGTCATCGACAACCCGCAGCTCGTAAACGACAGCCCTTATGAGACGGGCTGGATGCTGAAGGTCGAATTGAGCGACTCATCCCAGCTGGACAAGCTATTGGACGCTGCCCGGTACGAGGCCTTTCTTGCCGCACAGGAGTAGCTCAGAATAGATGGAAAATCGGGAGTTCGTCTCTCCATACATTCCCAACACTGATGAAGACCGACGCAAGATGCTGGACGCGATCGGCGTCGACTCGGTAGACGAGCTATTCGAGGACATCCCGGCGGAATTTCGAAATCCCACCCTAAAGCTGCCCGCTCCCAAGTCTGAGTTTGAGCTAAAAAAGTACGCCCAGGACCTGGCCGCCATGAACATGGTCCCCGGCGACTACTCTTGCTTTCTAGGCGCCGGGGCCTACCGCCACCACGTTCCGGCGATAGTTCGCCAGATCACCAGCCGAAGTGAGTTCGTCACCTCATACACGCCCTATCAGCCCGAGGTATCCCAGGGCACTCTCCAGACCGAGTTCGAGTTCCAGACGCTCTGCGTCCAGTTGACCGGCATGGACGTTGCCAACGCGGGCATGTACGACGGCTCGACCTCACTCGCGGAGGGCGCATTGATGGCGGTCCGCGTGACCGGCGGAAGCAGGGTGGCGGTCCTCGATACCGTGTCGCCGACGTACATCGAGGTCCTGGAGACATACACTGCGTGCCAGGGCATCGAGATAGACGTCGTCTCCCACGAGGAACTCGACCTCAAAGAAGGCACGGCCTGCCTCATCGCCCAGCAGCCAAACTTCCTGGGCTACATGGAAGACATGGGCGCGCTCGCGGACCGCGCGCATTCTCAGAACGCACTCTTCGTGGCCTATGCCGATCCATTCGCCATGGCGATGTTCAAGCCTCCCGGCGAATACGATGCCGACATCGTGGCCTCCGAGGGCCAGGCCCTGGGAGTCGCCCCGACCTACGGCGGACCATACGTCGGAATATTCGCGTGCAAGCGGGACTACATACGCCAGATGCCCGGCCGCATCGTCGGCAAGACCGTTGACACCAGGGGGCGCACCGCGTACGTGCTGACGCTTCAGACTCGCGAGCAGCACATACGCCGCGAGCGCGCCACGTCGAACATATGCACCTCCGTTGCGCTTATCGCGCTCATGGCCACGGTGTATATGGCGGCCAACGGCAAGAGGGGCATGAGCCACATATCAGAGCTTACCTATCACAAGTCCCACTACCTGGCGTCTCTCATCGAGAAGATTCCGGGTTATTCATTGCCGATCGAGGGGACGTTCTTCCAGGAGTTCGTGGTGCGGTGCCCTCTCCCGGTCGCGGAGACGAACGCCCGGCTTCTGGAGAGAAAGATTATAGGTGGACTGGACGTTGGCGATATTGTCCCCAACGGCATGCTGGTCTGCGCCACCGAGGTCAACTCCCGAGAGGAGACCGAGGCCTTCGCGAAGGCCCTGGCGGAGATCGGAAGCGGCGCATGACGACCCTGTTCGACAGGTACGAGGCGCAGCGTCGCAAGCTCCTTATGGACCGCAGCGCACCGGGCCGTGTTGGCACGACGCTGCAACCCAACGATGTTCCCGAAGCGGAGATGCCGCCGTCGGAAATGTTGAGAAGGGACCTCGATCTTCCCGAGGTCAGCGAGAGCGAGATAGTACGCTACTTCTCCCAGCTGAGCCAGTTCAACTTTTCCATAGACCATAACTTCTATCCCCTTGGCAGCTGTACGATGAAGTACAACCCCAAGCTGAATGACGAGATGGCGTCGATACCCGGATTTACGGAGATTCATCCGCTGCAGCCGGACGGCACGGTCCAGGGCGCGCTCAAGCTGCTCTTCGAGCTACAGACCTACCTGGCCGAGATAACCGGCATGGCCGGGACCTCTCTGACTCCAATGGCGGGCGCGGACGGCGAGCTCGCTGGAATGCTCATGGCCAGGGCATTTCACGCAGCCAACGGGGACGCGCAACGTAAGAACGTGCTGATACCCGACAGCGCACACGGCACCAATCCGGCGACCGCGGTCATGGCCGGCTTCCAGGTCGTGTCCTTGCCCTCGGATGCCAACGGCGACACGGACCTAGATGCATTGCGGAGCTCCGTCGGCGATGACCTCGCGGGACTGATGATAACGCTGCCCAGCACGCTGGGTCTCTTCGACTCCAACATCGTGGAGGTCGTGAAGATAGTCCGCGACGCCGGCGGCATCGTCTATGGCGACGGGGCCAATCTGAACGCGCTGCTTGGGCGCGTCAAGATGGGCGACCTGGGCTTTGACGTCATGCACTCCAACCTCCACAAGACCTTCACGCAGCCTCACGGCGGGGGCGGTCCCGGCACGGGTCCCATCATGGTGGGAGAAAGATTGCTGCCGTTTCTGCCTACGCCGCACGTCGTGCGCAGGAACGATGCCGACGGCAACGAGACGTTCGCCCTGGAGACGCCCGAAAAAACCATCGGCCGCATGGGCGCGTTTCACGGCAACTTCGGTGCTCTCCTGAGAGCGTATGCTTACATCAGCACTCTCGGCGACGTCGGGATAGCCCAGGTCAGCGACGACGCGGTCATCAACGCCAACTACATCATGAGCGAGCTCAAGGG
>JADFQF010000198.1 GCA_022561955.1 Chloroflexota bacterium
GGCCAATCGCTCGGTCACGGCGAGGTCCGTGACGAAGGTGCGCAGGTCTCTGTTGTTTATGCCGACGATCTCCGCCCCCACGTCCAACGCCATGCTCAGCTCGTCCTCATCATGGACCTCCACCAGGCACTGCATCCAGAGGCTGGAGCTGAGCTCGAAGAGCTCCTTGAGACAGTCCGGAGACAGCATCGCCACGATGAGCAGAATGGCGTCCGCGCCGTAGGCCCGCGCCTCGTAGACCTGGTATGGATCGAAGATGAACTCCTTGCGCAGCACGGGGACGCTGACGGGATTCGCCACGCCGTGCACGGCCGCGAGGTCATCGATGCTTCCCTGGAAGTGGTCGACGTTGGTGAGGACGGAAATGGCCGCTGCGCCGTTGTCCACGTAGGTCTTTGCCAGCGTCGCGGGATCGAAATCATCTCGCAGCAGCCCCTTGGAAGGCGACGCTTTTTTGACCTCGGCGATGATGCGCACCGAGTCGCCCCAGAGCGCGCCCGACAGGTTCAGCGGCGGCCTCTGGCCCGCTATGCGCTCCTCCAACGCGGAGACGGGCAGCTCGGTCTTGAGCCGCTCGACCTCCTTGCGCTTCGCCTCGACGATCTTCTGGAGGATGTTGGGAATGCCGTCCGTCGTCAAAACAATACCTCGCCCCATTTAAGCGTATGTGAGAGGCTGAAAAACACCTCGGCCTACTCCAGCGTCTGGGATAGGCCGATCAACGCCTCGACCTTTTCCCTGGCGCGGCCGCTGTCTATGGCATCCGAGGCCAGGGCGACCCCGTCCTTCATCGTCGGTGCAACGTCTGCCGCCACCAGCGCGGCGGCGGCGTTCATGAGCACGATGTCACGCGCGGGGCCCGAATCTCCGTCGAGGACGCCTCGCAGGATTGCGACGCTCTCTTCCACGCTGGAAACTCTAATATCTTGCGTCGAGGCGCGCCGGAGCCCGACGTCCTCCGGCGATATCGAGCCCTCGGTGACCTTGCCCGACTTCATCTCCCATATGCGGGTCGTGTCGCCGATGGTTATCTCGTCCAGACCGTCGTCACCGTGAATGACCAGCGCGTGCTTGCCTCCCAGCCTGGCCAGCGCCTCAGCCATGCGAGACGCCATGGCAGGGTCGGCCACGCCGATTACCTGTGCCTCCGCGCCCGCCGGATTGGTCAGAGGACCGAGTATATTGAAGACGGTGCGGATGCCGATTTCGCGTCGAGGCCCGGCGGCGTACCTCATGGAGGGATGAAAGCGCTGGGCGAACATGAAGCCGAAGCCGACCTCTTTCAGACACCGCTCCACGCCCTCCGGGCCCAGGTCTATCTTCACTCCCAGGCCCTCCAGAACGTCGGCGCTGCCGCACGCGCCCGACATGGCGCGGTTGCCGTGCTTGGCTACCCTGACACCGGCGCCGGCGGCCACGAACGCGGCGGTCGTGGAGATGTTGAAGGTGCCCGAGGCGTCTCCTCCGGTGCCCGCCGTGTCTACCAGCGGACCGTCGACGTTGACGTGCAGCGCCTTCTCCCGCATGACCCTGGCCATGCCCGCGATCTCGTCCACGGTCTCGCCCTTCATTCGCAAGGCCGTGACGAAGGCGCCGAACTGGGCCTGGGTGGCCTCGCCCTCCATGATCTCTTCCATGGACTGCGCGGCCTCGTCCATAGTCAGGGACTTGCCCTCCACAAGGGCCGAGATCGCTTCACTTATCATGCGGTCCTCCTGAGGTCACACGGAGCCAAAGAGAAGCCCTGGCAAACTGCGCAATTCATGGCCTCACCAAGTATAACGCTTCTTTAAGAAGCCAAGAAATTTCTGAGCAGGTCGTGGCCTACCTTCGTCATGATGGACTCGGGATGAAACTGGATGCCCTCGATGGGATATTCCTTGTGTCTCAGCCCCATGATGATGCCGTTGTCTGTCCACGCGGTCATGTACAGCTCTTCCGGCAGGTCGTCCTTGTAGACGGCCAGGGAGTGATAGCGTATGGCCTCGAAGGGGTTGGGCAGACCCTTGAACACGCCCTCGCCGTCGTGATGGATCATCGACGTCTTGCCGTGCATGATCTCGCCCGCGGCGCCAACGGTGCCGCCGAAAGTCTGCCCGATGCACTGGTGTCCCAGGCAGACGCCCAACATCGGAGTCGTCGGGCCGAAGTGGCGGATGACGTCGTTGGATATGCCTGCCTTCTCCGGCGTGCACGGGCCCGGCGACACGACGATCTTCTCCGGCGCAAGATCTGCTATATCCTCTACGGTCGTCTTGTCGTTGCGGACCACCTCGACCTCGGCGCCGAGCTCGCACAGGTACTGGTAGAGGTTGTAGGTAAAGCTGTCGTAGTTATCTATGAGCAGTATCATCTCTTCTCTTTCTCCACGGCGGTGGTCATCACCGATGAGCTAAGTAATTGTCTTAACGGGGTGGACGCCTTGTTCCCGCCCGCCTTCAGGATGATTTCTTGCTGGAGGATCATCCCTTAGGACCCCGTCATTCCGGCAAAAGCCGGAATCCAGTAGGGGCTTCCCCATCTGGACTCCCTAATAACCATTCATTGATATTTTCCAAGTACTCAAAGCTCGGCCTCCGCCTTGTCGATGGCCCTTAACGGGGTGGAAGCCTTGTTCCCGCCCGCCTTCAGGGTTATTTCTTGCTGGAGGAACATCCCCTAGAACCCCGTCATTCCGGCGAAAGCCGGAATCCAGTAAGGGCTTCCCCATCTAGACTCCCCTAATGGCCATTCACTGATATTTTCCAAGTACTCAAAGCTCGGCCTCCGCCTTATCTATGGCCCTCAGAAGGGCGGACGCCTTGAAAAGCGTCTCGTCGAACTCGGCGTCCGGTTGGCTGTCGTAGACGATGCCGCCGCCGGCCTGTGCGTACGCGACCCCGTCCTTGACGACCAGGGTCCTGATGGTAATCGCCGTGTCCATATTGCCCGCGAAGTCGAAATAGCCGACGGCTCCGGCGTAGGGGCCCCGCTTATCGGGCTCGAGCTCGGCTATGATCTCCATTGCGCGAATCTTGGGCGCGCCCGACACGGTCCCGGCCGGAAAGCACGCTCTCAGGGCGTCGAAATTCGTGTAGCCGTCCTGCAGCTCGCCGGTCACGTGGGACACGAGATGCATCACGTGGGAGTAGCGCTCGATGTCCATGAGCTGCGTGACCTCGACGGTCCCGGGCTTGCTGACCCGGCCAATGTCGTTGCGTCCCAGGTCCAGGAGCATGATATGCTCGGCCCGCTCCTTTTCGTCGGTCCGCAGCTCCTGCTCCAGGGCCTCGTCTTCTTCGGAGGTCTTGCCTCGGGGTTTGGTGCCCGCGATGGGATGATACGCCAGCTTGCCGTCCTCCAACTGCACCAGCATTTCCGGCGACGCCCCGACGATCTGAAAGTCGTCGAGGTCGAGGTAGTACATGTACGGCGAGGGATTAATGGCACGCAGCGCCCGGTATATCTGGAACGGGTGGGCAGGCGTGGGCCTCGCCAACCGCTGCGCGACGACGGTCTGGATTACGTCGCCTGCGACGATATAGCGCCTGACGCTTTCCACCATGTCCCTGTGCTTCTCGGGCGGCATATTGGGGGTCATGGCGGAGCCCTTTTCCATGCCGCTACTCGATACGGGAAGCCTGACGGGGTCCTGCAGGCGTCCCACGATGTCTTCGATCCTCCCGACCGCGTCCGCGTATGCGCGCTCGACGTCGCCGTTCAGATGGGCATGACTTACGACCTGAATCGTGTGTCGAAGGTGATCGAACACCAGGAACGTCGTCGTCATCATGAAGACCGCCTCGGGCACGCCCAGCACGTCCTTTTCAGGCGAAGGCAAGTCCTCGAAGTAGTTCACGGCCTCGTAGGAGAGGTAGCCGACGGCCCCGCCGTTGAATCTTCCGAGCTGAGGAGCGTCCGCGAGCTTGTATTGCGAAAGCTGCCGCTCGATGGGGACCAACGGGTCTATCGCGCCGTATTCCTGGCCCGGTCCGGTCTTGATCACGGACTCAGGCTCGGTGCCGATGAAGCTGTAACGAGCGATGTGCTCGCCTCCCTCGACGCTCTCCAGGAGGAAGGAGTAGGGTGGTCTCGCGACCTTCAAGTAGGCCGACACCGGCGTCTCCAGGTCGGCGTTAATCTCCCTGACGATGGGGACAAGGTTTCCCTTGTCTGCCAGCTCTTCAACTTCTTGCAATGTTGGACTGTACATGTCTTTTTCCCTTCTGTGATTGGCTCGTAATCAGTCCACTTGATATTGTCAGAAGCTTTCACCCTCACCTCAGTCCTCTCCCTGAGGGAGAGGAGGTAATCCCTTCCCCCTTTGGGGGAAGGTTAGGATGGGGGCAGAGGAGCGGCGATGACTCTGACCGGCTCGCCGCTTAGATAGGCCTGGATGTCCTCTATCGCGTCGCCGTAGAACACCTCGTACGTCTCCGT
>JADFQF010000199.1 GCA_022561955.1 Chloroflexota bacterium
CTGCAGGAAAGAACCCGTCCGTACCGTCCCGAGTTTATTACCATCGGCTTTCCGCACTGCTCGCAGACCTCTTCCGTCTCCTCATCGATCTCGTCTCTCGGGACCCTTTTGGCCTCCTTCATGGCCTTCTCGATGGACTTGTCGAAGGGGCTATAGAACTCCTGGAGCATGGGCTCCCATTTCAGCGTCCCCTCGGCGATATCGTCGAGCTGCTCCTCGATCTTCGCGGTGAAGCCCACGTCCATGATGTCGGGGAAATGTTCGATCAGAAGCTTGGTGACGGCCTTGCCCAGCTTCGTGGGCCATAGCCTACCCTGTTCTTTCTGCACGTAGTCCCTGTCGACTATCGTCCCGATGATGGGAGCGTAGGTGCTGGGACGCCCGATTCCCTGCTCCTCCAGCGTTCGGATGAGCGATGATTCGTTGAATCGAGGCGGCGGCTGGGTAAAATGCTGCTCCGGCAAGATGTCGAGACACTGCAGGTCGTCGTTCTTTGCCATCGCCGGAAGGGGAGCAGTCTCATCATCTTCGCCCTCTGGGGCATCGTCACGATCCTCCATGTAGACCGCACGGAATCCCGGGAACTTCAGCACCGAGCCCCGCGCCCTGAAGACGTACGCGGAAGATGACTTCGTGCTCTGTGCGCCGATATCGACGTTCGTAGAGTCGAAGAGGGCGTCGGTCATCTGGCTCGCGACCATCCGCTTCCAGACAAGGTCGTAGAGTCTAAACTGGTCGGAGTTTAGGTACTGCCGCACCAACTCCGGATTCCGCTGAATGGAGGTCGGCCGGATGGCCTCGTGGGCCTCCTGGGCGCCCTTTACTTTCCTCGTGTAGACCCTGTAAGAGTCGGGCACGGACTCGTTTCCATACTTGGCGCGGATGTACCTGCTCGTCTCTGCAAGGGCCGTCTCCGCCACGTTGGTGGAGTCTGTCCGCATGTATGTGATCAGGCCGACCGAGCCCTCGTCCCCGATGGTCATGCCCTCGTAGAGCTGTTGGGCAATTCGCATCGTGCGGCTGGCCGTGAACCGAAGCTTTCGCGAAGCCTCCTGCTGCATCGTGCTGGTGATGAACGGCGCCGCCGGACGGCTCTTGGTCTCTCGCTTTCGTACGCTCGTGACGACGAAATTGGCGCCTTCCAGGTCGGCGGCGATGGCGTTTGACCGCTCTCCGTTGGGCAGCTCTATCTTGGCCTTCTCTCCCTTGATCGAGTGGAGGCCCGCCTTGAATTCGATCTGCCTCTTGCCGTTCTGGGTCTTCTTGGTCAGATTCGCGTCGATGGACCAGTACTCGACCGGTATGAAGGCGTCGATTTCCGCCTCGCGGTCGACGATGAGGCGGAGCGCAACGGACTGCACTCGACCCGCCGAGAGCCCGCGCCTGATCTTGCCCCAGAGCACCGGGCTCAGGCGGTAGCCGACGAGCCTGTCCAGAATGCGTCGCGCCTGCTGCGCGTCTATGAGGCGAGTATCCAACTCTCTCGGATGTTCGAACGCCTCCTTGATAGCCTCCTTAGTTATCTCGTGGAAGACTACGCGCTTGACCTTTGCGGGATTTATCTTTGCGGCTTTCAAAAGGTGCCAGGATATTGCCTCGCCTTCACGGTCCGGGTCTGTGGCAAGGTATATGGTATCGGCCTCTTTAGACGCCTTCGTGAGCTCGGCCACAATCTTCTTCTTGTCGGGCAGAATATCGTAAGTGGGGTGGATTCCTTTCTTGTCGACCTCCACCCCCATCTTGCCCCTTGGAAGGTCTCTTACGTGACCCATGGATGCCTTGGCTACATACTTGTTTCCAAGAAAACGGCCCACTGTGCGGGCCTTTGCCGGTGATTCAACTATTACTAAGTCTTTTGCCATCTCTCACACTACTGTTTGATATTCTGCGGGGGCCTCCCTGATTCTGATGTAGTTCATGCCCCCGACCTGCTTAACTATACCTTTTAACTCCATCATAGCAAGAGCGCTACTGACGGTAGAGATACCCAATTCTGACTCTCGAATAACCTCGTCGATGTGAATCGGATCATACGATACATATCGTAGCACTTCAGACTCGGTCTCGTCTTCCGGAAACAACGCCACCATTTCGATCTGACTGCCGACGGAGGTCAGATTCAACTCCTCGAGGACGTCTGTGAAATTGCTGACAAGCTTCGCGCTGCCGTCTTTTATCAGGCGATTTGTGCCGCTGCTGCCGGGAGAAAATATGTTGCCGGGCACGGCGAAGACCTCTCGATTCTCGTCATTGGAATGCCGCGCGGTTATCAGTGCGCCGCTGGTCTCTCCCGCCTCGATCACGACTGTCCCCAGCGTCATGCCGCTCAGGATCCGGTTTCGGCGGGGAAAGTTCTTCGAGTCCGGCCGCGTCCCCATCGGGTGCTCGGATACCAGTGCGCCCCTTTCGACGATCTGCTCCGCCAGAAGATCGTGCTCCCTGGGATAGATTACGTCGATTCCGCTGCCCATGACGGCGATGGTCCGATGTCCGGCGTCGAGAGCAGCCTTGTGGGCTATGGCGTCGATGCCCCGCGCCAGGCCGCTCACGATCGTAACCCCCGCGTTGGCGATGTCGTAGGTGAGCCTGTGCGCGACCTGCCTGCCGTATGCCGTAGGCCGACGCGTGCCCACGACCGCAACCGATCGCTCGTCCTCGGACAGCAGGCTTCCCTTGACGTAGAGGACGGGTGGGACGTCGTAGATCTCCTTCAGCCGGCTCGGAAACGCGTCGTCGTGCCAGGTGAGCGCCTGAATGTCGCTTTCGACGATACGCGAGAGCTCCTCATCGGGGTCTACCTTGGGTCGGCGGGATGTGATCGAGCCTATCGTCCGGCTGTCCAGCCCGGCGGCCTTTAAGGGCCCGGCATGCGCTTCCCAGGCCTCTCTGAGAGAGCCAAAGAAACTCTCGAGCAGCTTGAAGCGAACGCGTCCGATGCCCGGGATGCGGCTGAAGGCGACCCAATATTTTAGTTCGTCTGATTCCATGAGCGACGCCAATTCTAGCACAGGTTTTCAAAGTATCAATCGTGCATGCATGCAGTCATGCACGAGCCGATGGCGCATCAGAAAAGGCAACTGTCCAGCAGGCCGATGAATTGAATAATGGGGAGCGCAGAGGGGCAAAGACCCTTTGCCGGGAGTTTGAGGGTGTTCCTCAGATACAGATTTCTTCCCATTCCTTACTTGAAAGGGAGTCAGTTTGATGATCGAAGGAGTCTTTCAACGCCCTGCTAGGAAAGAGGAAAGTGGCGGAGAGGATGGGATTCGAACCCATGGTGCCGTGAAGCACACACGATTTCCAGTCGTGCCTATTCGTCCGCTCTAGCACCTCTCCGCGTAAAAAGCCCGTGGGACGGTCCATTGCTTTTTGCGGTGGCGGAGAGAGCGGGATTCGAACCCGCGATGAGATTACTCCCATACTGGTTTTCGAGACCAGCGCCTTCATCCGCTCGGCCATCTCTCCGGACAGAAAAATTATAGCACAGAGATATTCTCGAATTGAGTCTAATTTGGTCTTCGAAAGACATAGGGTTATATGGCTCCGGCAGCAGCGAGGGCGCCGTGGGAAATGCTACGTGCATGGATGCGTTGACCCAGACTCCTCAGATGCGTTGGAGCTGAAACGGCCTTAGCCAACCCTGGGCAGTATGAACTCCTCGATGGCCACGGCAAGCCCGTCCTCGTCCACGGATGGCGCGACGTAGTCCGCGATCTCCTTCAGCTCATCGGGCGCGTTCCCCATCACGATGCGCAGCCCGCACGACTCCAGTAGCGGCAGGTCGTTGTAGCTGTCTCCGGCGCCGATGAGGCCGGCGGTATCGAGTCCAAGTTCAGAGCCGAGCCATTTGATCGCGGTCGCCTTATTGACGCCGTCCCGTGTGAAATCCACCGCCCAGAGGCCGTTGTAGGGGAGATGGACCTTTACGACATGCAGGTCGGGGTTCCGGCTGAACAGGTCGACCACGTCGTCGGCCTTCGAGTCCCCGAGGTCCAGCGCCGATACCCTCGTGAGGTCCCACCGGGCGATATCCTGGTGATCCGTTACGGTGCCGCCGGGATGAGTGGCGAGAAATTCGACGTTAAGGCCAACAAGCGTCGAGATTACGTATTGAGCGACATCCGGCTTCAGGGGTTCGCTCCACATCTTCTCGCCGGTCGTCGGGTCCAGGATCAGCGCGCCGTTGTCCGAGATCTGGGGCATCGTAAGGCCGAGCTGTCTCGCGAATCTCAGCACATCGGAAGGCTCCCGGCCGGTCGCGATGCTAACACCAAGCCTCTCCTTCAGCTTCGCCATACTCTTAGCGACGGGCCCAGAGATCTGCTCGTCCCTGCCGATCAGCGTGCCGTCCAGGTCCACGAAGAAGTGCTTGTAGCCGCTGCTCTTA
>JADFQF010000003.1 GCA_022561955.1 Chloroflexota bacterium
TTCTTCAACGTCCTGGCTCCCGTCGACGCGTTCGAGGTGCTGCGAAAGCATCTGCGGCCCCTCGACGCGGAAGCCGTGGATACCGCAGCCGCCCTGGGACGCGTGACCGCCGAAGAGGTCCGGTCGCCGGAGCCCCTACCCGCCTTCCCTCGGTCCACCATGGACGGCTATTCGGTCAGGGCGGCCGATACTTTCGGGGCCACCGAAGGCCTGCCGGCATACCTGGAAATGGTCGGCCAGGTGCCAATGGGCCGGCCCGCGTCGGTGAGCGTTTCGACCGGACAGGCGGCCGTCGCATACACGGGCGGTATGCTGGCGGACGGCGCGGACGCCGTCGTCATGGTGGAGCAGACCCAGAAGATCGACGATACGACCATCGAGGTCATGCGCCCCGTCGCGCCGGGCGAGAACGTCGTGCAGGTCGGAGAGGACGTGCGGGAGGGCGATCTCGTCTTGTCCGCGGGGCACCTGTTGCGGCCCCAGGACATTGGCGGGCTGCTGGCGCTTGGCATCGACAGGGTCAGCGTAGGTAGACGCCCCCGCGTTGCCATCGTATCCACCGGCGACGAGCTGGTCCCGCCGGGCGATAAAGTGAGACCGGGGCAGATTCGCGACATCAACACGTTCACTTTAACCGGACTGGTCCAAGAGGCCGGCGGCATACCGCTGACGTCCGGGCTGGTTCGAGACGACTTCGAGGAGCAGAGAAACGCCGCGATCGATGCGCTACGGGGAAGCGACGTTCTCGTCTTTTCCGCCGGCAGCTCGGTGAGCAACCGCGACATGACGGCCAAGGTCCTGGGCAGCCTGGGCGAGCCGGGCATACTCGTCCACGGCATATCCATTCGGCCCGGCAAGCCGACTATCGTCGCGATGCTCGACGGAAAGCCCGCCATAGGCTTGCCGGGCAATCCGGTCTCCGCGATGGTGGTCTTCGACCTGCTGGTGCGGCCAACCATCTTCGCGCTGAGCGGAATGGCTTCGCCTCCCGAGCCGCCGACGACCCAGGCCAGGCTGCTACAGAACATCGCCTCGGTCGCGGGTCGAGAGGACTACGTTCCGGTGCGGCTCGTCCGTCAGAATGGCGAGCTGTGCGCCGAGCCCGTGCTGGGCAAGTCGAACCTGATCTTCACGCTGATAAGGTCGCAGGGAATCGTCAAGGTGCCCCTGGATTCCGGCGGCCTGTACGCGGGTGAAACCGTGTCCGTGAGGTTATTTTAGCTTCATGACTCATCGACGCGGCGATAGGCGCTACTACCTGAGCGACGTGCCCTACCAGGAGGCGCTGTCCAACTTCCTGGACGCGCTTAGAAACGTGGATGGACTCAGTGCCCTTGCCGGGGAGACGGTACCCTTGGGCAAGGCGCGCGGCAGGGTCACGGCCGAACCCGTCTGGGCCAGGCGGTCCTCGCCCCACTACGATTCGGCGGCCATGGACGGCGTGGCGGTCAGGTCAAGGGAGACGACCGGTGCAACCGAGACCTCACCGCTGCGCCTGGGCATAGGTCGACAGGCGGTATGGGTGGATACGGGCGACCCGGTGCCCGACGGCTTCGATGCCGTGATCATGATCGAGGTCGTCCACCAGCTGGGCGACGACGAGATCGAGATTTACGCCCCCGTCGCGCCCTATCAGCACGTTCGTGCGCTGGGCGAAGACATCGTGGCGACGGAGCTGGTCCTGCCAGAAAATCACATTCTGCGTCCCGTCGACCTCGGCGCATGCGCCGCCGCTGGTCTCACGGAGCTGGCGGTGAGAAAGAAGCCAACGGTCGCCATCATACCCACCGGCACGGAGCTTGTCCCCATCGGAAGCGAGCCCAAGGCCGGCGAAATCATCGAGTTCAACTCGCTGATACTCGGCGGGCTGATCGAGGAGTGGGGAGGCGACCCGACGACTCTGACGCCCGTGCCGGACGACTACGATGAGCTGCGCACCGCCCTTACGGACGCCATCAGCCGCTTCGACGTCGTGATAATCAACGCCGGCTCATCGGCGGGCTCCGAGGACTATACGGCGAGGCTCGTCGAAGAGCTTGGCACGCTGATCGCGCACGGCGCCGCCATTCGGCCCGGTCACCCCATCGTCCTGAGCGTCGTCGAGGGCAAGCCCGTCGTGGGCATTCCCGGTTACCCCGTGTCGGCGGCGCTGACGTGCGATCTCTTCATCAAGCCGCTGATCGAGGCGATGACGGGCGCGCGGACGCCCCGTCGAAAGCGTGAGGCCGCCGTCATCACCCGGAAGGTCCTCTCTCCCATGGGCGAGGACGAGTTCTTGCGAGTGAGGCTGGGCCGTGTCGGCGGAAGGCTGGTGGCGACGCCCATCCAACGGGGCGCGGGCGTCATAATGTCCCTGGTCCGGGCCGACGGCATCGCCCTGATCCCCCGCTTTTCGGAGGGGCTGGACGCGGGCCAGGAGGTCGACGTCGAGCTGCTGCGCCCGATAGAAGAGATCGAGGCGACCATCGTCGCGATCGGCAGCCACGACCTTACGCTGGACCTCCTGGCAAGCATGTTGCGAAAGGGACACCCGGACTCGACGCTCGCGTCGTCCAACGTAGGCAGCCTGGGCGGGCTGATGGCGTTGAACAGGGGCGAGGCACACCTGGCCGGAACGCATCTCCTGGACGAAGAGACCGGCGAGTACAACCTCTCATACGTGCGAAGGTACGTCACGGGCACCGAAGTAGTCGTCATGAACCTGGTGCATCGCGTGCAAGGCCTGATCGTACCCAGGGGTAATCCGCTAAAATTGGCGACTCTGGAGGACATTGGGCGCGATGGCTTGAGCTTCGTCAACAGGCAACGCGGCTCGGGGACGCGGGTGCTTTTGGACTACAAGCTGAAAGAGCTGAATATCTCAATAGATGCCATAACCGGGTACGAGCGGGAGGAGTACACGCACCTGGCCGTCGCGGCAGCGGTCGCAGGCGGCAAGGCCGACGTAGGCCTCGGGATATTGTCT
This sequence comes from Chloroflexota bacterium, assembly GCA_022561955.1. The sequence continues at coordinate 2,966 of JADFQF010000003.1, forward strand.
GCGGCGAGGGCGATGGACCTGGATTTCGTCCCGCTTCTCAGCGAGCAGTATGATCTGGTCATTCCATCCGAGTTCTATGAGAGCGAGCTGCTGAAGCCGCTGCTCGATCTAATCAAAAGCGACGATTTCAAGAGTCAAGTCGGGTCCCTCGGAGGGTACGATACCTCGGAGACGGGCAAGGTTCTGGCCGAGCTATCTCCCGGAAGCTGAATTCACGCAGGCGTTTTCGGTCCCTCACGGTCCACGCTAGGTCGGAAGCCGCCGGCGATGCTTCAGGTCTTCCAGCATTCGGTCGTACTCGTCGCGGTCCACGGGCAGGTCCACCCTGGCGCCGTTGTACGATGCCAGGGTCATGGCGGCTATGAGGTCTTGCGACTTGCGCCCATCTTCGCCCGTAACGAAGGGCTCCCGGCCATCGATGATCGCCTGGGCGAAGTCCTCGATCGCCGGGGCGTGGGTGCCGCCAAAAGACTCGAATGACATGGTCTCCACGGCGGCGTTCGGGCTGACAAACTCGATCGTCTTGTCCGTGTCGATGAACTGCTGCACGGGCGTCTCGAGCCGGTGCACGGTGAGATTGCGGCCTTCGAGCACGACGCCGGCACGTTCGCCCCAGATTTCGATGCGCTGCCCGCCGGGCGCCTGAACGGTGTTGCAGTGAACGGTCGCGGCCATGCCTGAATCGTACTGAAACAGTGCGCTGACGTAGTCTTCCACCTCGATCTTGTGCATGTAGGTCTTGCTTATGCTCATGACCGACTGCGGCATGCCGACCAGCCACTGAAAGAGGTCGAGGTGGTGTATACCCTGATTTATCAGCACTCCGCCGCCCTCTTGCTCCCAGGTGCCCCTCCACTCCAGGCGGTCGTAGTAGTCCTGCGTGCGAAGCATGGCGGTTGCCATCGACGCGTGGTAGATGTTGCCGAGGGTGCCGTCAAGGACCAGCTCCCGCATCTTCTTGACGTCGGCTCGGAACCGGTTGTTGAACAGGACTCCAAGCCTCTTGCCCGACTGTCGTGCGGCGTCGACCATCTCGTCCGCCTCCGAGGGCGTGACCGCCATGGGCTTCTCGACCAGCACGTGCTTCCCGGCCCCGAAGGCTCTCAACGTGATATCCAGGTGCGAGGGATGGGGCGTCGCGATTATGATCGCATCGACGTCGGGGTCTTCAAACACCTCGTCAAGCGAGGCGTAGTGAAGGACCTTCAAGTCGATCGCCTGTTGCCGTACCAGCTCTTGCCGTCTCGCCGTCACGCCGATGAGCCTACAGTTTTCGATCTCGTTGATTGCTTCGATGTGAGTCTGGCCTATGACGCCTGTCGAGCCTACGATTACCACCCTTAGCTGTTCCACTTGTGCACTCCTTGACCCCCGTTGTGTAGTACTCAGCCGCGAAAGATTTATTGCCCGCCTGGTCATCTCCGAAATCGGTCCGGCGAAGACCCGTCGAGTCACGCCAATGATAAGGGGCGAACGAGTACGAGGCAAATCGACCTCTCCCCCGTCCCCTCTCCGCGCGCGGAGAGGGGGGAATCGCCAGTCGGATTTTCGATGGGAATCAACGTGGGGAGAGGTCAAGAGCCCTTCGACAAGCCAATGTTAATCGACTCATAGGTGAGGGCGTTGCGCCCCACCCCTATCCAACATATAGGAGCCATATCGCATTCGGAGCTCAAAAATCAGCCGAGAAGCTCTTTGCGGTCCTCGTTCAGGTGCTCGCGCTGGGCGTCGTCTATTTCGGGATACGCCTTGCCCTTCCGTCTGATGCCGCCGGTGAACACGGGCGGGCGCATCTCCAGGAATGCCTGCCGACCCTCGTCGCCGTCGGCAGTCAGCCGTGGCACAGGCTGTTCATGAGGGTCTGAATCCTCCAGGCCTCGGGGATCGAAACGTTGACCGCGCAGTACAGCTTCGATTGATCGTAGGCCTGGAAGGGCGCTCCCCTGGTCGACGGGTCCGGCCTGCGCGCGCTTCCGACCTTGATCACCTCCGCGCCCATCATGGCGAGAAACCGCGTGGCGGTCGGGCCCGCTATTACCCAGCTCAGGTCGATTACCCTCACGCCGTCCAGCGGCAGGTCTTTCATTGGCCTCGCAGTCCTTCCAGGACCGAGGCGTTGTGCTCCCCGAGGATCGGGGCGGATCTCGCCGCCAGGGGCACGCCCGGATACTTCAGCTTCCCGGCAGCAGGGTGGGCCTGCTCGATGAAGAACCCTCTATGACGCAGGTGCTCGTCGTCGAAGAGGTCTTCGACGGTGTTGACGGGAAAGCAGCGTATGCGACGTTCCTGACCCCGTCGTGCCACGTCCTGCTTGGAATTGTCCCTGGTCCAGCCCTCGACCAGGCTCCACAGCTCGGGGAAGTTGGCCTCCCTGCCCTCGCGGGTGGTGAAGCGCTCCTCGGAAGCCCAGTCAGGGCCGCTCATGTGAAAGAGCACCGGGTCGGTGAGTTTGTAGTCGCCGTAAGGGCCCCACGAGCCGAAGGTTGTGATAGACGTGTAAACGATCCCGGGCTTTTCTTCCTTGAACGCCTGGTATCCTAGTCCCAGACCATCCAGGTATCCCGATGCGAGGTTTTCGATGACGACGTCGGATCTCACCGCGAGCCGCCTGAGCTCATCGACTTCGCTTTTTTCATTGAGGTCGAGGGTCACACCGAGTTTATTCATGTTTAGCGCCAAAAAAAGACCGCTCTTCTCCGGGTGTGGCTCGTCGTCGGGAAAGGGTCCCATCATGCGCGCGGGACCACCTTCGGGAGGCTCGACTTTTATGACTTCGGCGCCCAGCCGAGCGAGCACCTTCCCACAGTACGGCCCAGATACGCCCTTGCCCAGCTCCAGGACCTTCAACCCGGACAGCAGGCCTTTTGCCGAGCCCGTTGCCATCGATGCGTTTCCTTTCGTTCCGTCTAACCCGTAGGCAATTCTGAATCACTCTTTTTGGCTCCGCCATGTGTCGTCAAAGAAATATCGGGTAGCAAAGAACCGAAAAATGAATGTGACAACGCCGTGCCGTCGCGCTAGAATTGGCTGATAGTTCTGTTACAAGAATACTCCGAGACACCTTACGACGGGGACAAAAATGAGAATCGAGACCACGGCCGCGCAGGCGGGACACCAGATCGACGCCCAGACCGGAGCGGTGGCACCTCCGATTCACGTGTCCACGACCTTCGAGCGCGACGCCGACGGCGAGTACTCCAGGGGCTACACGTATTCACGAAGCGGCAACCCCACGCGCGGCGGCCTGGAGGCCGTGCTGGCGGAGCTCGAAGGCGGCTCGTGCGCGGCGGCGTTCTCGTCGGGCTCGGCCGCATCGGCCGCGGTGTTCCAGGCACTGTCGGCGGGAGACCACATAATCGCGCCCGAGGACTGCTACCACCCCGACACGTCGGGGCCCTGCTCCGCAACGTCTTCTCCCGCTGGGGCCTGGAGACGACCTTTACCGATGTCACTGACCCCGAGCGCGTGAAAGAGGCGATGCGTCCGAACACGCGGCTCGTCTGGGTCGAGACGCCGTCCAACCCCATGCTGAAGGTTACGGACATACGTCGGACCGCACGAATCGCGCACGACGCCGGCGCCGTCTGCGTGTGCGACAACACCTGGGCGACGCCCATAAACCAGACGCCCCTGGCCCTGGGAGCGGACCTCGTCGTTCACGCCACGACGAAGTACCTTGGCGGTCACGGCGACGTGATGGGCGGAGCGGTCGTGTCCGCGAGGGACGACGACTTTTTTGGCCGGGTCAGGCAGGTGCAGAGAACCTACGGCGCGGTGCCGTCGCCCTTCGACTGCTGGCTGGTCAACCGCGGCATCAGGACGCTGCATCTGCGAATGAAGGCGCACGGCGAAAACGCGATGAACATCGCTCGATTCCTCTCGGACCACCCGAGGGTCTATGCGGTACACTATCCCGGACTGGAAGGCCACCCAGGGCACTCCATCGCCTCGAAACAGATGTCCGGCTTCGGAGGCATGATGTCCCTTCAGGTCAGGGGTGGGCGCGACGAAGCCGTGAACGTGGCGGCAAGGGTGAAGCTTTTCACCTGCGCGACCAGTCTTGGCGGCACGGAGAGCCTCATCGAGCACAGGGCATCGATCGAAGGCCCTGATACCAGGGCTCCCCAGAACCTCCTCAGGCTGTCCATAGGCATCGAAAACGTAGCCGATCTCATCGAAGACCTGGAGCGAGCCTTGGGTAACATTTTTTTATTGAGCGGAAGCGTTGAGTGAGAAGATAAACGAGTACGTCACCTACGTCGAAATGACGTCCCCTGAACAGCTTGTTTCCGGCGCTTCGCCTTCGCGGGCGACGGAGCTCAGAATTCAGGCGCCGCCGTCTCCGGAGCTGAGCGAATCGCTTTACAAAGCTGTGGGCGGAGACTGGCTTTGGTTCGAACGCCTCCCCTGGGGCAAGAAAGAGTGGAGCGACTACGTTCTGCGGCCCGATGTCGAGACCTGGACTCTCCTGGTCGAGGAGACCATGGCAGGCTACGCCGAGTTCGTCATTCACGAGGACAATAGCGTGGAGATAGCACAGTTCGGCCTGGTGCCGGACTTCATAGGCCGGGGCCTGGGAGGACACATGCTTACGCTGGCCGTGGAACAGGCCTGGAGAAGACGGCCTGAACGCGTGTGGCTTCATACGTCTTCCTTCGATCACCCCCACGCGCTGGAAAACTATCAGGCGCGGGGCTTCCGCATATTCAAGAAGGAGACTCTCACGCACTATTCGATGGAACAGCCGCCTACGGGCCAGCTCGAAAAGACCTGAAGTGTCGACGAGCAAACGGCCGGCAACGGAAGCAGACGCCCCGGACATGACCGGCAAGGGTAGCTACGTGCTCGTCCTGCGATTGGACGAGCCGCGCAGCATCGACGTGGGCAAGCTTGGCCGGGTGTGCTTCCCTGCCGGGGTGTATCTGTATTTTGGGAGCGCGCTGAACGGACTCAACGGGCGCATTCGGCGGCACCTACGACGCGAGAAGAAGGTACACTGGCACATCGACCGGCTGACCTCGCCGGCCTCCATCGAAGAGGTCTGGTGGATAGACGACGGCAAGAACTGGGAGTGCGGCTGGGCGCACGAGACGTCACGACGCTCCAGGCGGGTATGGTCCGTCGCCGGATTCGGCTCGTCGGACTGCGGATGCGGCTCACACCTGCACGGCCTCGGCTCCGCCTCGAATCTCGAAAGTGTGCGACGTCGACTGCAGCGTGTATGTGGGCGCAGGTTCAAGAGAGAGGTCATCGCGACCGGCTAAATCCCAGGGCGATTCAAACTTATGCTATTATGGGCCCAGAACTTGTAGTCTTGGTCGCACGCACCCCATGATGGGGTGAAGCTCGGCCAAGCATCCTTCGCAGAGGTTAGCCACGGGTGTTGTTGAGATGGGCAGGGTGGCACTTTTTCACTAGGCTGGACCACGGGTCTGTCGACGGAATTTCTCTAGACGCGGCGGCAGCCATTACGCCGTGCCGCCATTACCCGCCGACTCCCGGACGTTACCACAGTTAATGCAGCCGCTACCGACTTACAAGTTTGTTCTCAAGCGCATAGCTGACGACTGGAAGCTGCTGTTGAGCATCTTCTCGGGGGTGCTCATTGCGTCTGCGCTCGTGTCCGGAGCGCCAATCTATCTGAACTCCCTCAAGAGGCTGGCCGTAAACACGGCCATCGAACGCTCCTCCTCCACATTCCTGAACCTGCTCGCCTTCGCCCCCAATATACCGCTGCGGGACGACAGCATCGACAGATCCGACCTCGATGTAGACGAGGCAATCAACGACCACCTGTCGGAGTTCTTCTTAAGTCGGGAGCGTTATCTCAAGGGCCCCGTCTTTCTCGTGGGCACCCCTAGACTGCCGTTGCCTTCGGCACTTGACGCCAACGAACGGGCGTCGAGGGGTTACTTTCAATATCTGTCCAACATCGAGAAGCACGTCACCTTCATAGACGGTGTCATGGCCTCGGACGAGGTCGTTGAGGGACGAAATGGGCCGATGATCGAAGCCATTCTTGGCACATCGTCCGCCAAGGTTTTCGGGCTGTCCGTGGGCGATAAGCTGCTGCTTACTCCTTCGATCGGGGACCCCAAGCGAATTACAGTCGAGATAGTCGGGTTAATGAATCCCACGGACCCGGCGGAAGAATACTGGAAGTACAGCGCTAACCTCTTCGTGGCGCCTGCGCCCCTCGACGACATTCCCGACGTCGGCATCGAGGTCGATCCCCAGGAGCCGCCGCTCGCCCTGCTCCTCTCCAAGCGCGCCATGCTGGACAGCCTGAGGAGCGCATATCCCGGTACCCTCCTCAGCTCTACATGGTTTATCTACGTGGACAAGGCCGGGCTCAAGAGGATCGAACCGGATGACCTCAAACGCAGCGTACAGGGCTTCGAAGACGAGCTGTCGGAAAGCCTTCCAGGCTCAGCCGTATTCACGGGAATCGAGACGCTTCTGAGAAGATTCGAGCGCAGGAGCTTCTTCTCCAGCGTGCCCCTACTGCTGCTGCTCACCATCATGGTCATCACCGTCCTGTATTACCTTACGATGATGGTCTCGTATCTCGTGCAGAGCAGAGAGGCCGACGTGGCCCTTCTTCGCAGCAGGGGTGTCAGCACGCCGCAGCTCGTCAGGCTCTACGCCATCGAGGGCCTTGCAATTACGACCCTTGCCGTTGTTATCGCGCCCTTTCTTGCCTTCGGCGCGATAGCCCTTTCGGGCAAGCTTCCCTTCTTCTCAGATATAACGGGCGGCAGCCCGCTACCCGTCGATATGCGATGGTCGCCCTTTCTTGTTGCGGGGGCCGTCGGCGCCATAAGCATGGCGATATTCGTCGTGCCCGGCGTGCTTGGTGCCAGGGCCGGCCTCATCATTCACAAGCTGAGGTCTTCCAGACCTCCATCGGTGCCCCTCTTCCAGCGGTACTACCTCGATTTGCTTCTGCTGGTGATCGGCGGCCTCGTGTTCTGGGAGCTCAATGCCAGGGGACAGCTGGTATCCGGCGGCCTCTTCAAGGGGGTGCAGGTCAACGAAGCCCTGCTGCTCGCGCCCGTCCTCGTGCTAACCCTGGTCGCGCTGGTCTTCATGAGGCTGTTCCCCCTGCTCGTCCGGTACATCGGAGGCGAGTCCGCAGGGCTGCAACAGGCGGTCATATACGGCACCACGGTTCTCCTGGCGTTGACCTTTACCTCGGAGGCCGTACGCGCCGGTGCCTTCGACGGGCTCTGGCTCCCACTGCTGCTGACCGCCGCCATCGGAGCAACTTTTTGGGCTACGGACCGCGCGGAATCCACGCCGGCAGTCGTCCTTGGCATCGCCTTGCAAGCCATTCTGGTGACCGCCACCCTGCTCCTGCGAAACCCCGTGGCCGGCTCCTTCTCTTTCATCCCCTCTATTGCGCTGATGCTCATCGTCCCCATGCAGCTGCTATATATCGGGCTGCGGGCGCTCAATCGCGCGGCCCCCATCTGGCTATCCTTGAGCCTGTGGAACATGGCGCGAAATCCGCTCCAATATAGCTGGCTGGTCCTGCTGCTCGTAATGGTTACGGGCCTGGGCGTTCTCTCGACGACCGTCGGTGGAACGCTGGACCGCAGCTACGAGGACCGAATCTCGTACGAGATTGCCACCGATATCCGAGTAATCGGCATTCCGACGCACATGGCGCGGGGCAGGCGTGCTCTCAAGGAGAAGTATCTGGAGATACCCGGCGTTACCGGCGCCTCTCTAGCCCTGAGAGGAAGGGGCAGCCTGGGAACGACTATCAGCGGCGGAGCGTTCGAGGTGCTCGCCCTGGAGTCCCAGGAGTTTCATTACCTGTCCTGGTACCGCGACGATTTTTCAGACCGGCCCCTCTCCGGCGTGATGCGTTCGCTGCAGCCACAGTCTCTGGTGGAGCCCCTGTTGATTCCCGAAGACGCCGTCACCTTGGCAATCTGGGCTCGTCCTCAAGAACAGTGGGGAAACATATTCTTGTGGATGGTAGTTCAGGATGCTCGCGGAGTGCTCGATACGGTGACGCTGGGTGAGCTTGGAGCACCCGAATGGGGCCTGATGACGGCGGCCGTTCCGAGATCGTTGAAACCCCCACTTCAGCTCGTGTCGATTCAGATATTCGAGCCGGTCTACGGGCCCTCGGGCACCCCGGGCTCGCTGTGGATTGACGATATTCATGCGATAAGATCGGATGGCAGCGCGGTGATACTGGATGACTTCGAGCTTGGCCGGAACGCGTGGACGCCGCTGGCGACCTCCGTGATCTCCTCCGACCGCGTAACCAGAGTACGGGACATTGTGTTCCGAGGCGCTCAGTCCGCCGTATTCAAGTTCGGCAAGGACACCGACCGGGGCATACGCGGCTTCTATCGGAGCCCCAGCGGCGGGCCGATTCCGGTCGTCGCCAGTGAGACGTTCATGCGGGCCTCGGGCGTCACGGTTGGACAGCCGATCATCGTCAATCTCATGAACCGCCTGGTCCCCATAGTCGTTCAGGACACGGTGAACTACTTCCCGACCCTGGACCCCAGCGGGGCGGGTTTCATACTAACGGACCTGGACGGCATGCTCAGGCATCTCAACATACTCAGTCCGACCACGTCATTCTCGCCCAACGAGCTATACCTCACCGAAGCGCCGGGTGCGGAAGGGGCGGTAAGAGATGCCATTCTCGCGCTGGTGGGCGACGATCAGATTCTGGACCGCCGCGCGCAGATCGAATCCATACGCCTGGACCCATTGATTACCGCCGGTTGGAAGGCGCTCTCTCTGTTGGCCGTCGGCATAATCATATTGTCTGCGGGAATGGGCTACGTGACCTATCTCCTGGCGTTCTCCAATCGCAACAGAAGCCAGATGGGATATCTGCAATCGCTGGGGCTGTCCTACGGGCAGATGTTGGGCCTGCTGGTCCTGGAGCACTTCGTTATCGTCGTGATCGGGCTGGGACTGGGAACGGCGACCGGTTTCTTCATGAGCAATCTGATGGTCACCGCCCTGGCCGTCACCGAGGACGGATTCAAGGTCATTCCCCCGTTTATTCTCGAGACCGATCTCGGCCTGCTCATTCCCATCTATGGCGCGCTGATAGGCATCTTTTTGGCGTCCCTGCTTGGGGTTGCCCGAGGCATGAAGCGCATTGACCTACGTGCCATTTCTCGCATCGAAGGCGGTTGAATAGACATATGCCCAGCGCCATCTCAAACCTGGTTTCCGCCTGGCCGCTCGTGATCAAGCGAAGCATCGCGCAGTGGCGACTGTTGTCGACCGTGATAATTGGCGTGCTGCTGGCCACGACGATCATGTCTGGTACCGTTATCTACTTCGAGGCCCTCCGGGAGCTTGCCCTCAAAAACACGCTGGAAGGCCTCACGGTTCAAGACAAGGACATCTTGATCAAGGCCGAGCGCGGACCGACGAATTTCGAGGAGTATCAGAAAGTCCGGCAGGCTATGACGCGCCAGTTCGACGGACGGCTCGGCTGGCTGCTGCGAGACACCATCCGAGGCGGCAAGACGGCGACATTTTTCCTGACGGTCCCAGGCAACGAGGAGGCGGCCGGCGAAGATAATTCGCGCTCCTATTTTGTCTTTTCTCCGAGGCTGCCGGAGTATATCGAGATCTTGCCGGGAGGCCGGTTCCCCAACGAGCGGGCCCTGGACAACCCCAATGTGCCCTTCGAGCTGGAGGCCCTGGTGTCCGTGGAGGCGGCAGAGGCGTTCGGTGTAGGCGTAGGCGACAGGCTCTCAGTCGTTCCATATTGGACGGATAGGATCGATTACGCCGGAGTCGTGATCAGCGGTCTCTTCCGGAGAAAAGACGCAGACGCGGAATACTGGTATCTGGACGACACGCTATTCAAGGCGTCAACGTCCGGCTCCTTCCGCACCGTCCCCTTTTACATCTCCGAGCTAACGTTCATGGAGGAGCTCGGGGCGGCGTTCAGGGACATGGACAGCTCCTACTCATTTCTTCTGGCCGTGGACCCAGACCGGATAAATGCCGACAACTCCACCTTCACTCGCGGGCAGATCGCGACTATGAAGGCCCGGCTGAGCAGCGACCTGTTCAGCTATAGACAGGTTACGGAGCTCGACGACGCCCTCGCGGAATACGACCAGCGGCTCTTCTTCAGCAAGATACCCATGTTCGTGATACTCGTGTTCATCGCCGTCGTCATCCTCTACTACGTGATCACGCTGTCGTCGCTGCTTGTCGAGCAACAGAAGGGCGAGATAGCCCTCCTCCGCAGCAGGGGCGCGAGCTCGGCCCAGGTCCTTGCGGTGTTCGTCCTGGAGGGCGCAACTATCTCGTTGCTCGCAATCATCGCCGCCCCCTTGATAGCCGCCGCGACCATAAGCGCCCTTGGCTTCACGCCCGCGTTCTCCGCCCTTAGCGATGGCGACAGGCTAACGGTGACCATAACCGGTGGCGCGTACATGATGAGCGCTCTGGGCGGTCTATTGAGCTTTGCGGCGCTCATGATTCCCGCCGTACAGGCGTCCCGCGTCGGCGTTGCTCGACATCGCCAGCTCTCCGCGAGGCCGACCGCGGACCCGTTCTTCCAGAGGTTTTACCTGGACGTGATGCTGCTGTTCGTCAGCGTCTTCTTGTTCAGGCAGCTCAGCGAGCAGGGCTCCGTCGTGGCCACGGGGCTGTTCGGAGACGTCGCGGTCAACCAGATACTGCTCGCCGTGCCCGCGCTCATACTCGTCGCCTTCGCGCTGGTGCTGCTCAGGCTGTTCCCGCTCTCCATACGCTTCTTGAGCGGCGACTCACCCAGCCTCATGCATCTAGTCGTTGTTGGCGTCACAACGATTACCGCGGCGTCAATCCTGTTCGGCGATGCGATTGGCGGCAACGGCCTCGCGTGGCTGCCCCAGCTGGCGATACTCGGTGCCCTCGGCGCTCTATACTGGTACACGGAGCGCGCAAGCTCAAGGCCGTTGAGATACGGCGGCCTTCTGGTCCAGGCCGGGCTCGCTTCGGCGGTGATGATGAGCCCAATGAACCTTCCATTATTGGAGTTCCTTACCTTCGAAGCGGGCGGGACGGCCGTTCAGCCCGGCATCGCGGCCGGTGTCGTGCTGCTGGGGCTGGACTTCCCCGCGGGCGGCGGCTTCATACCGATACCAGTGGGGATATTCTTCCTGGCGACGCGCGCCTTCTCCCTTCGCGCTCCGGTGGGCTACTCGATGGGAATGTGGCAGATGGCCCGCAACCCGACGCATTACGCACGGCTTTCTCTGCTTCTCATACTCATGGCGGGCCTCGGCATCTTCGCGGCCAGCTTCGGCGGCACGTTGGAACGAAGCTTCCAGGAGCAGGCACGATACGCCACGGGCTCCGATGTCAGGGTCGAGGGCGTGCTGCTGAACTCACGCGGCCCAACCCGTCCGCTGATCGACAGCTACGAAGAGCTTCCCGCGGTAGACCGGGTAGCTCCAGCCCTGCGCGCTTTCGGCACGGACCTCTCCAAGCTGTTCGGCAACCAGTACACCATGTTTGCGCTCGACAGCGAGGCCATGAGCGAGGTTGGATGGTTCCGCCCTGATTTTGCCGAAAAGCCCATGTCCGAGCTGCTGTCCGTCCTGAAGCACGAGGGCCAACCACTGGGCACCCTACTTCCCGAGGGCTCCCAGTCAATAGGCGTCCGCGTAAAGGCGGACAGACCTCATCCCAGCGTCGTGGTCTCGGCGCGCATCAAGGACTCCAACGACCGCTATTTCACGTACATACTTGGTCGACTTGCTTCGGGCGACTGGACAGACCTGGAGGAACGCCTGGAGAGAGTCAACAGGTTCAGCAGACGGCCGCCTCTGCAGCCCGTCCAGCCCATGACTCTCGTGTCGTTGAGCGTTCACGATACAAATTCCAGGGGAAAGCTGAGGGCGGGCTCCGTGTCCTTCGATGAGGTCTACGTGCGAATGGCCGGCGGCGGCGTCCGAGTCTTGGAGAGCTTTCAGAGCATTTCGGACTGGAACATCCTGAGGGTTGCGCGGGAGGCCGTGACGGACGATTTCCAGCAGTCGTCCGTGGGATTTGACGGCGAGAACGGCACCGGGCTCTTCATATGGTCCGAAGGAAGCCCGCTGACGGGCCGCGGAATCTATCACGGACCGCCCGTGTCTCCCCTGCCCGTCATAGCAAGCACCTCATTCCTGGCCGATACGGGGCATGACATAAACGATGAGTTTGAAGTCTCCGTCTCCGGACACAGGGTCCCCATCCGAATCGTTGACAGCATCGAATTCTTCCCAACGCTGGACACCATAAACAAGACGTTCCTCCTATCGGACCTGACGTCCGTCCTGAAGTATACGAACCTGGACAGCACTTCGAGCGAGCTCAAGCCCAATCAGGTCTGGCTGTCCACGAACTCGATCGACGGCGAGAGGGATCTGCTGATCAGCGCTTTGGAGAACGATGAGCCCTTTCTTCATCGCATCGTCCACGACACCGAGAAGGAGCTGGCCCTGTCCCAGGTTGACCCGCTCGTACAGGCCGGCTGGAGGGCCCTGCTGTTCATGGCGTTCGGCGCGGTGCTGATCCTGAGCTGTCTCGGGTTTCTCGTCCACGCCTACGTGTCCTTCAGAGAGCGGGAGATGCAGTTCGGGCTCATGCGAACAATAGGCTTCTCCATGCGTCAGCTAATTACCCTGGTATGTGTGGAGCAGGCGCTGGTCATCACGGCGGGCATGGGACTGGGAGCTGAGATGGGCAGGAGGCTGGGCGCCATTATCATGCCGTTTCTCAGCCATAACGACAGGGGCGGACAGGTCCTCCCGCCGTTCATCCTGGAGATCGACTGGGCAACCCTGGGCATCACATACGGGGTAATGATCTTCGTCTTCACGGCGATAATACTGGGTATGATATGGTTCATCAGGAGGATTTCTCTGCAGAAAATCCTCAGGCTAGGGGAAGTGTAGCGGTGAACATGGCTTTTGAGGAACGACGGGGCTACGTCCTCTGCGAGGACGTCTTCAAAATCTACAAGATAGCCGAGCTCGAGGTAGTGGCGTTGAGGGGGGTGGACCTTAACGTAAGCCAGGGCGAGGTTGTCGCCATCGTGGGCGCGAGCGGCAGCGGCAAGAGCACGTTGCTGAATATCCTGGCGGGGTACGACGCGCCCTCCGCCGGCAAGGTCTCGGTCGGAGGCAAGGACCTGCTGAACATGACCGCGAAGCAGGTCGAGGAGTATCGGCGCGACGATGTCGGGTTCATCTGGCAACAGACGAGCAGAAACATGTTCCCCTATCTAACGGCCGTCGAAAACGTGGCCCTGCCGATGATGCTCACTAACAGACCACCGCGGGAGAGACGCCTCATGGCGGAGGAGCTCCTCGAGCTGGTGGGCCTTGGACATCGAAGAGACCACACCCCCGAGAAGCTCTCGGGCGGCGAGCAGCAGCGCGTAGCCATCGCGATCGCCCTGGCCAACAAGCCGCCCCTGCTTCTGGCCGACGAGCCAACGGGGGAGCTGGACGACGCCACCGCCGCCGAAATCCTGGACCTTTTCGGCACGGTCAACCAGGAGATGAACACCACCATCCTCATCGTTACTCACGACCCGGACATAGCGTACAAGGTCGGAAGAGTGGTCATGATTCGCGACGGCAAGATGTCCACCGAAATTCGCCGCAAGGTCACTTACCGGCGTCTTTCCGGGGAAGCCGAAACCGACCAGCTGCTGGAAGAGTTCATACTCGTCGACGGCAGCGGCCGTGTCCAGATTCCCAGAGAGGTGCTGGAAGAGCTCAACATAGGGGACCGGGCGAGGCTGACGATCGAGGACGGCAAGGTCACGATAGTCCCCGACGAATAGGACGTCAACGCGTTTTCAAATACGCCGTGAGTGCGCATCCGACCCTAACAGCAAATGCAGAAGGGGCTGAGAAAACTTGAGCAGAGTTAAGAGGCTGATAACCGCCGTCGACATCTGGAAGACGATCAAGATCGGTTCCGAGGAGATGAACGCCCTTCGAGGAGTCAACCT
>JADFQF010000200.1 GCA_022561955.1 Chloroflexota bacterium
TGATGACGCAGGCGAGGTCCTTCTGATGGTCCCTGATGACCCGTCCGCAGGCTTCGAGGTCGTTGAAGGGCATGACCAGCACGTCCTCGGACACGCTGGGCGGCTGGCCCGCGTGTTCGGGAATAGGCGTGGGTCCGTCGGGGTCGAGCTTGCTTGCGGGGGGATGTACGCTTACGGTGACGTACTCGTGGGAGCCGTGGTAGCCTCCCTCGAATTTCGCAATCTTGTGTTTGCCGGTGAACGCCCTGGCGGTGCGTATCGCCATCAGCGTGCCCTCGGTCCCGGAGTTCGTGAACCTGATGGTGTCCACGGACGGCACCCTGTCGCACAGGATCTTGGACAGCCGGATCTGGGACTCGGTGGGCCCGCTGAAGGCCGTGCCCTTCGCCGCCTGCTCTTGAAGGGCCTGTACGATCTCGGGGTGAGCGTGGCCCATCACGAGGCTCGTAGCGTTGATCATGAAGTCGAGGTAGCGGTTGCCGTCAACGTCGTAGACGTAGCGGCCTTCTCCGTGGTCCGCGAAAGCAGGGTAGGGCTCGAAGAAGGCGGTCCCTCGGGTGCTTCCTCCCGGTAGGTATTTGGAGGCCTCCGCTTGCAGCTCCTTGGATTTTGGCGTGTTCGCTACAAACCGGTCTATCTCACGCTGAAGCTGTTCCGAGGCCATGACACCCTCCTCCGCAATATTCAGTGTCTACACGAGCAGGGCGTATTATAGCGCAAGTCGTTGTCTAGGACAGCAGGTGGCCGAATATCTACGAAGAGGATGAGGTCAGGTCAAAACGAAGCAGACGTCATGTTTGTCATCGGATTTACTAAGAAACTATCTTGAATTGGTCATGAGGGAGTCCAGAGGGGGATTTCTCCCTCTGGACTCCGGCTTTCGCCGGAATGACGGGGGTCTGGGGGATGTGCCCCCAGGAAAACTTACCTCTTAGAGTGGGTGGCCGGGAACGAGACGTCTTCCGATTTGGAATGGCTACTAACGCTTGAGGGGGGACAGAATTATTTCTTCTTGAGCTCGGCGAGCACCTCGTTGAGGCTGCCCGAGCGGAAGCCCTGTAGGTCCAGCGTGACGTACGAGTAGCCGAGCTCCTTGAACTTCTTCACGACTCGCTCGCGAACGTCTTCGTCCGACAGAGTCAAAAAGTCCTTGGGCTCTACCTCGATGCGGGCGACGGTGTCGTGATGCCGCACCCTGAGCTGTCGAATGCCGAGGTCGTGCAAATATTCCTCGGCCTGCGCGATCTGAGTCAAGGCCTCGACGGTGACCATCGTGCCGTAGGGTATGCGAGAAGACAGGCAGGCCTGTGCGGGCTTGTCCCACGTGGGCAGGTCCATGCCCTTGGAGAGCTCGCGGATCTCTGCCTTGGAAAGGTCGGCCTCGACGAGGGGGCTGCGCACGCCGTACTGCTTGGCCGCGTTCTGGCCGGGGCGAAAGTCGCCGAGGTCATCGGTGTTCGTGCCGTTGGTGACGGCCTCGTAGCCCTCTTCCTTGGCGAAGCGCATCAGGTGCGTGTAAAGCTCGTCCTTGCAGAAGAAACAGCGGTTCGGCGTATTCTCGGCGTAGTCGCTTCGGTGGACCTCCTGGGTCTCGATGACTCTGTGGTTGAGGCCCAGACGCTCCGCAAGTGCCGTTGCGTCCCTTAGCTCACTCGGCGCAAGGCTAGGGGAATCGGCCGTGACGGCCAACGCCCCCTGGCCCAGGACGTCGTTTGCCGTGGCGGCCAGGAATGCGCTGTCCACGCCGCCTGAATAGGCAATGATAGCGTTGCCCATCTCCTTCAGGAGACCTCTAAGCGTATCCAGCTTTTGGGCCGGCGTTCTGGTATCCGTCGCCTGAGTTGCCATTGCTACGCCTCCGCTGTGTTTTTACCCTGGTTGGTCGCTCTGGTTGTGAAAGCAAAGATTGACCTACTCGGCCATCAGTGCCTTGACGATCTCTTGCATCTCGTCAGAGTAGTGCTGGTACGAGCGGTTCTGGTATGAGAGTATCCTCTGCGACTCTTCGGTGTCGTACCAGTCGACCCATCCCGGGGAATCCCTGTATTCTACATCCTCCATCGGCGCGCCCATGAAATCGTAGAAGTCCCGGACGTAGTCCTCGCCCTTGAGCTGCCACGTAGGACCGCCGCCGATGTTGAATATCTTGTTCTCGGCCTCTTTATTGTCGACACAAGCGAACAGGGCGTCGACGACGTCGTCCCGGTGGACCATCTCGACTCGCTGGTCCGCGACGAAGGGCCACGGGCTCGGAGGCTCCAGGAACGCGGGCACGGCGATCCCGGCGATGCGAAGCGCCACCCAGCTCTGTGAGGACGCGCGTACCTTCGCCTCTCCCACGATCTTGCTGTCGGCGTAAACGTCGATCGCGCTCTGGGGATGGTCCGTCCGCACCGGAGGCTCCTCATTGGCCGTGTTGCCGTAGGTGCTGATGGACGAGGTGAATATCAGCGGGGCGACGGACGGACCCTTTTCCAAGGCCTTGATGATGTTCTCGGTGCCGCCGACGTTTACCGCAAAGGTCTTCTCCCGGTCCCGCTCGCTATTGGGCGGCAGCAACGCCGCGAGATGAATTACGGCGCTCACGCCGGATACGGCGGCGGCAACGGTGTCCGCGTCGGTGATGTCCCCCTTGACGATCTCGATTCCGGGCACGTCTTCGAGGCCCGAGAAGTCCATGAACGGCAGGTCGAAGATGCGAACGCCTTTGCCCCCGTCGACGAGCTTGTCGACGATGCGCCGACCCACGCTGCCCGCGCCTCCCGTTATGAGTACGGGGCCGCTCACGTTAGAGTTACACCCTTCATGCCCGCCTTCTCGATCAGGGTCTGGGAGTTCTTGATGAGGGAGTCTATCGCGGGCCCAAACTTGTCCCAGTCTTCACTCTGGCGTACCTCGAGGCAGGTGGCCGACTCACGTTGGACCGTGCGCGTCGCAGGCACGCTGGGCATGGTCTTGAAGAAGAACGTCCCGCTTATCTCGCCGAACTTTTCGAGGATCTCGGCGATGGAGGTTTCCCAGCCCTGGTTCTGCCCTCCGAGGCCGTCTGCTATCTTTTCGCAATTGGCGATCGATTCGTCCAGTAGCTCTTGTCCGGATGCCGGCATTTTCAGATAGTCCTCCAGAAAGGGTTATAGTCTATTTTCACCCTGATGAAGTCGACCCGTCAAGTTTGGGCCGTTCGGTTCACCCTCTAAGTAACAATCTCGAATCGTGTATCCGGAATGAACCATCCTTTGAGATAGTTACCTAGAACAGGCCCGACGGCATCCAGACGCCGGAGGGCCGCTCGTAAGGCCCGATAGTCATGAGGTTCAGCGCCTCGGTCGCGCGACAGCCTGCGGCAAGCGCCTCGCGAAAGAGCCTGCCGTCGCTCAGGGGACACAGAAACGTGGCTCCCGTTCCAAGTCGAACGCCCGCTTCGCCGATGAGCGCCATGGCGTCCTCGTGAGTGGCGGCGACGGCATGCCCGCCCATCGCCGGCATGAAGT
This sequence comes from Chloroflexota bacterium, assembly GCA_022561955.1. The sequence goes on from JADFQF010000200.1 coordinate 3,492, forward strand.
AGCCCGTGAGCCGCCCATCGCGTTCACGCACCAGGGCCGGCCTGCCGATCTCGAAGGACCTTCTTATCTCCTTGCCTCGATCGACCTTATAGATGCCTTTGCAGAGTTCTGCGACCTCCGTCAAGTCGGACTCGGCCATGGGCCGAACCAGGCCCTCTGGGTCGGCCAGCGGCGCCGCATTCATGAAGACCGCCGTGTCCTGCGTTTCGAAGCCCAGCGAGGCGTACAGCGAGAGTGAGCCAATGTTGTGGGCCTCCTGGATTAGCCGAATCCTGAAGAATCCGTGGGTGTGGGCGTAATCGAGGAGGCGGCTCATCATGGACCGGCCGATTCCCTGGCCCTGAAAGGTCACGTCGACGCACACCGGCGCGATGCCGGCGACCTCGTCGCTGACCGTGACGAAGGCCCCGCCGACGATATCGCCGTCGAATACGGCCGTAACGCCATAGGTGTCGGGGTTCCGGAGCATGGCCGAAATGCTCTGCCGCGACGTGCCGACGCTGCGGACGATCGGCGGGAAGTGGTGCCTATCCGCGATGTCTTTGTAGGCCTCGAATAGAATGCGGCCCAGCTCGTCTGCGTGGGCCGGCTCGGCCGTGAGGAGCTCTACTTCCATATACCCTGTTTTAGCGCCACGGGGCTACCCCTCCGACTCTGATAAGGAATATCTTCGGCGTCTCCGACTCCTTGCAAGGAATCAGGCCGGAGTCCGTCCCCACGGACCGATATCATCGGACCTCTCGATCTTCCGCTTGGTAAGGGCTCACTAGGGTAGGTAAAGTCTAAGACAAGTACAAAAACAGCCTTCATAGGGGAGAGCCTTTCACCCCCTCTAAATCTCCCCTTTACCAAGGGGGAGACATTGTTTCCTCTCCCT